>PLYD01000051.1 GCA_003151665.1 Candidatus Dormiibacterota bacterium | reverse complement strand
GGCGATGGGTTGATGGCGCGAAGGCAGCGATAGACGTCGAAAGGACTCGCCGCAAGAGGCTTCTGAAAGCGCTGCGAGACGACGATCTGAAACGCATCGCCCGCGAGGATGTGCTCTCTCGCCGCATCGACCATCGCGTGAAACTGGCCAGGAGTCACGTTCGATTTCCATGGCGATCCGTCCACGCCGCGAGGCCAGGCCGCAACCTGGTCAGAGGCCAGCCGCTCCTCCATCGTGTCGATTCGCGCCAGGGCAGCTTCGTAGTCCTCGCGGTCGGGCCGGAAGATGGTCAGCAGCTTTAGCCGCCGAGTGACGTGGTCGAAAACCGCGAGGTCCTCGGCGCGCAGAAAGGCGCTTTCAGGCATAGGAGGTGCAGCGCCCTCGGCCAGCGGAAGCCGCTCGAAGTGGCGCGCCGTCTCGTACCCGAGATAGCCGACAGCGCCGCCATGGAAGCGGGGAACGCCACGGACCGGGGCGGTCGCTTCGGCGGCGACGGCGCGAAGGGCGGGCAATGGGTCGCCTTCACCAAGGTCCAGGGCGCGGGGTTCGAAGCCGATGAACGAGTAGCGCGCCTGCCTCTCGCCTCCCTCGACGCTCTCGAGGAGAAAGCCGGGCGAGCCGGGAGGGCACAGGAGCGAGTAAGCGCGAACGGGGGTCAGCATGTCGGCCAACACTTCCCGATACACGGGGATGAGCTTGTAATCGCCGGCCAGCGCCAAAGCCTCATCACGAGTAGGGGTGTCACGTCCTCCCCGCTCGCCGGGGAGGTGGCCCGAAGGGCCGGAGGGGACGTTCAACTCAGCACAACCGCGGAATTACTCATCTAGACCTCATCTCGACTGACCTCTCCGCGCGACTCCCTGTGGCCGCGCCGGAGCGCAAACGTTAGCAGACCCTAGGTCTGCTTGGCCTTCAACTTCATCTCACGCTTGACGACCCGCGCCTCTGCCATCGTCGCTTCGGAATCCACGTCGGCCACCGTGTGCCAGTTGGCCGCGTGCTTCTCCCACCCCGCCGGCTTGACCCCGAACTTCTTGGCCAGCACGGACACCAGGATCTTCACCTTCATGTCCCCAAACCCAGGCAGCTTCTTGATCCTGACCGCAAGATCGTCGCCATCCCGCGCCTGGGTCCAGACCGCGGCGGCATCGCCTCCGTACTCCGTCACGACTGTCTGGCACAGGGCCTGCACGCGTTGCGCCATGCTGCCGGGAAAGCGATGCAGCGCGGGCCGCTCGCGGAACACCACACCGAGCTTGTCAGGGTCCATGGCCGCGATCTTGCGGGCGTCGAGGTGGCCGAGCCGCTGCTTCAGTACGTAAGGCCCGCTGAAGGCCTTTTCCATCTTGACCTGCTGATCGAGCGCCAGCCCGATGAGCAGCGCAAGGGGATCGGTTTCGAGCAGGCGATTGGCCTCAGGATCCTCGGTCCACACGATGGGCACCCAGGCATTATCCCTCTCCACTTGAGGGGAGAGGGATGGGGAGCGAGGAGTGAGCTCGGTACCACCGCGCAACTCGGCTCCACCAGCCCAAGTACCGGATGCCGTTATATACCTCAGTGCAGAAGCACCCCGATCAGCCAGGCCCCTACCAACCGGGCTCGGCCGAAGACTTCGATCGCCTCTACCGCACCGCCTACCCGCGTGTCTTCCGGACGCTGGTGGCCATCCTGGCCGACCCCTCAGAGGCGGAGGACTGCGCCCAGGATGCCTTCGTCCACGCGTTCAAGGCCTGGAAACGCTGGCGGCCCAACGCCCCTGCCGAAGCGTGGATCCACCGCATCGCCGTCAACTCGGCGATCTCCTATCGGCGACGCGCGCGCCTGAGGTCGGTTGGCGAGCTGGTCCGGCGCCTCGGACGCCCGTCCCCAGGCAAGGACCCGGCAGAGGTGGCGGCGCAGCCAGACCTGCTGGGCGCCCTTCGCACCCTGCCGGCCAAGCTCGCAGCGGCGATAGTCCTGAGGCACTACTACGGCTACAACAACCGTGAGATCGCAGCCTCGCTGGGGGTCTCGGAGCGAACCGTCGGCACCCGCCTGCGCCAGGCTGGGGAAAGCCTGCGCGCCATATTGGGACCCGAGATCGCGCATGGCGGCTTCTCACTTGAGGCGCGTTCAGCGTTGTCTTCCCGCACAGAGCACGAGATTTATGCGGATTCCTGAAAACGAACCGTTGAGCCCTGGTCTCGAGAAGCGCCTGAAAGCTGCCCTCGACGAGGTGGTGCCGCCCTCCCCGCTGCTCTCCAGCGCACGCTACCGGACGAGCGCCGCCAGGCGCGTGAGCCGGGCGTGGCGTTTCGCGCCGGCGCTCGTCGCGGTTGGCGCGGCTGCGATGGCGATCACCGCTACGGCAGCAACGGGCAGCCCGAATCCCTCCATCTGGAGAGACCTGGCAGGAACGGTGATCCGGAACGTCAGCCACTTCCCGGGCCCAAGCCCGAAAGCTGCGCAGAGCCCGAAACCACAACCCCGGGCGACCTCGTCGAGCCAGGCAACCGGGTCCAGCCACGCGACCCCGCCGAGCGGTCGCGACAACGAGCCAAAGCCGTCGCCGGAGCCGGTCTATAGATCGGGACCGTGGCCAAGCCCCGACCCCAATCACCCGCACGAGCGCCCGGGACCATCCCCGGCAGCGGATCACTCGGGCGATCACGGGTCTTATCCGTCGCCGACTCCTCGCGATTACGCCGGGGATTGACCAGGGCCGCTTCCGACTTTCGCTGACGAGAGCGTTACCTAGCATCGACCGGCCCAAAAACCGGCTCACCTAGGAGGAATCGAATTGCGACGATCCGGAATCATCAAGGTTGGAGCTGCGGCAGTCGCAGCAGGGGCAGGAGTGATCCTGGCGATCAGCTCAGTCATGGCACATACGTCGCAGGCTGCGACGGTCCACGTGCCAAGCAAGTCCGTGGTGGCGAGCTTCATGGTCACCTTCGAGGACAAGCAGGACGCCGCTGAGGCGGCCGCGCTGCTGGCTGCCGAGCAGAATAAGGCGGCGAAGCTTGCCGCGAAGCTCAAGCACGACGCAGCGGTAACTGCGGAAGAGGCTGCTGAGTCGACGACCGATGAGGCTGCCGAGCAGGCGGCGAAGGCTGCTGCGGCCGCGGCGGCGGCGGCTTGCAAGGCCACCGACCAGCCTGAGGACACGACCGAGAAGGCTAACGACCAGTCCGAAGACACAGCGGAAACACCAGGCGCCAACGACGCAGCCGAGGACACGGCTGAGAGGGCCGCGGACGCGGCTGAAGATGCCACCGAAGTCCCGTGCGGCAACGGGGAGCACCACACTGTTGTTGTTGTCAAGCACGGCGACAACGACAAGCCGGGCTCTGGCGGAGCGCACGGCGACCACTAACTGACCTAGATTCGAAAAGAGCTCGGCGCCGCGCGCCGGGCTCTCTTTTTTTAGCCCTTTCTCCGCTGGACGAACTGGAAGCCGAACCGCCCCTTCACGCATAGGTGGCCGGCGGTGACGCTGTGGTCGAGAGGTGACGTCACCTTCACTATCGAGTTGTCCTGCACGTGGAGCTCGAGCATGCAGCCCACCCCGCAGTAAGGACACACCGTCTCGGTCACCTTCTGCTGCGACTCGTCCCACGTACCGGCCTGGCGCATGTCGTACTCGCTCTTGAACATCAGCGCGCCAGTCGGACACACACCGATGCAGTTGCCGCAATAAACACACGCAGACTCAGGCAGCTCGACTGTGAACTCCGTGGAGATGTGCGCGTCAAACCCGCGTCCCGCGACGCCGATGGCAAACGTGTTCTGCGCATCGACGCCACAGGCCTCGACGCACTTGTAGCAGAGGATGCA
>PLYD01000126.1 GCA_003151665.1 Candidatus Dormiibacterota bacterium | reverse complement strand
GTCCACTGGGCGGTCAGTTTATCGCCGCGGCCACAACCCCGCAGCGATTTCTCAACGCTACGCGAATACGTTCTTGAGCGCGTCCTCCGCGATCGGGTCGGGCTGCTGCTCGGCCCAGTCGGCGGCATCCGAAGCCTCCGCATCGCAGCCGGCCTGCGCACGCGCGAGGTCGTCGGCTGTGAGCCAGCCACGCTCGATGAGCCACGCGCCGAAACGAGCGATGGGGTCGTGGGCAGCCGCCTCGTCGATCTCGTCCTTACCTCGGTATTTCACATGGTTGTCCTCGGACGTATGCGAGTTCATCCTCCAGACCTTGGCGTCGATCAGAGTCGGTCCGTCCCCTCGTCGCGCCCGCTCCACTGCCTCTTTGCAGACCGCGTAGCAAGCGGGAACATCGGTGCCATCGACAGTAGCGCCTGCGATGCCGTAGCCGGCGGCGCGATCGGCCACGTTNNGTCACTGAACCTTCGCCTCGGAGCTTGGCGGCGTAGGCGATTCCTGCCGCCTTCGGCACCCACGAGGCCACCACCTGGGAGACGGGGGCGATGTTGAGCCGGTGATAGCTGTAGCACCCCCCGGGAATGTTGCGGCCGGCCGATAGCGGGTCGTCAGCCTTCGCGAAGACCGCCAGCATCCATTCCTTCATCGTCAGCCCACGCACGATGGAGTTGGCGAGCCCCCGGTAATGGGGTACCAACCAGTCGTCAGGACCCAGAGCCGCTGTCGATGCCACCTGGATGCCTTCATGGCCGCGACTCGAACCGACGAACGGAGCCCTTCCCTGCTTGACCAGCATGTGCATACGGTCGTCGAGGGCCTTGGCCATGCACATCCAGCGGTGGAGCTGGAGGTACTGCTCCTTGGCTGCGGCCGGTGCGACGACGGTTGTCTTGGCCATCCGCTCTCAGTTTATGCCGTGGATACCAGGGCCCTGGCGATGTCTGCCACCTCGTCCGCGGTGAGACCCAAGCGGTTCAGATGGTCGTAGTAGCGCTTGTGGAAGTCCGAGAAGTCGGCGCGTTCTGCGCGCTCCTCACGGATACGCTTGACCTCGGTCATCACTTTCGATACGAGCTCGGGCTCAGGGGGAATGCCAGCCTGGCGCAGCGCGTGCTCGATCGACAGAGCGCCCGAGTGCTTTCCGTAGACGTACTCGACCTCGGCGCCCATGTCCGCAGGCGGTATGAACTGGTAGATCGCCGGGTGGATCAGCATTCCAGCGGTGTGGATCCCAGACTCGTGCGTGAAGACGTTCAGGCCGATGCCCGGCTCGGTTGGCTGCACCGGGATGCCGCTCACCAGCTCGAGATGACGGGCCAGGTCGCGAAGCTTCTCGTACTTGAAATGTGGGATCTCGATGCCGAAGAGGTATCGGAGCTGCATGAGCACCTGGTGCATCGGGGCATTGCCAGTGCGCTCCCCGATGCCGTTGACGCTGGTGGTGAAGACCTCCGCTCCGGACCCCAGGGCCATGACCGTGTTCCAAGCGCCCAGACCAAGATCGTTGTGGAAGTGCACTACCAAGGGTGCATCGGGCGCGGCCGCCTTGATTTGAGGGATGTACTCCCGCACCGCGAATGGCGAGTAGCAGCCCACGGTGTCCGGGGTCGAAGGCCGCGTGCCACCTGCCTTCAGGCCTTCACGGTGGATCTGGCCGATGTAGTCCACGTCGGCGCGGCTCCCATCCTCCCCACCAAACTCGATCGACGTGGCGCCCTGCTCGCGCGCATAGCTGATCGCCTCGCACATCATCCGCAGGTTGGCCGCGCGGTAATGCGACACGGGCAGCTCCAACCACTCGGATTCGGGAATGCCCTCGCGATGCAGCAGCGTCTTGCCGAGCTTGTACTTGACGTGCAGGTCGGATGCGGACGTGAAGTTGAAGTAGGTCACCTCGTCGCGCCTGTGGCCGAGCGAGTCGATCACACGCATCGTGGCGTCGATGTCGCCCTTGTTCGAGCGCATCATGCAGACCACCTCGAGGTCCGGCCTGATCTCGCCGCGCTTGCGCCCTTCCAGAATGAGTCTCAGGGTTTCCTTCTCGCTCTCCGACACCGACGGAAAACCAACGTCCATGATGTGGACCCCGATGTCGGAGAGCATCCGCGCGAGCTCGTACTTCGCTTTTGGTGAGATCGCGACACCGGGCATCTGCTCGCCGTCGCGGAGAGTGTCGTCGTAGACGCGAATTTTGCCGGCAGGCGGAAATTGAAGATCGTGGACGAAGTGCTTAGGGTCTCGGGCCAGCTCTGCCAGCGGCTCCTGGAGCTCGACCGGCTTGACCCCGTCCACGGTCAGGAGTGTGACCCGGTCAGCTGCCGCCGCTCCTCGAGCCGCTTGCGCACCCACGGCACGAGACCGCCCATATGGATGAGCTCGTTCATGAAGGAGGGGAAGGCCTCGCAGCGATACTCGTCGCCCTTCGTGAAATTCCGTATAACCCCCTCTTCGAGGTCGACCTCGAGCTCATCGCCTTCTGACACTCCCTCGGCCGCCTGAGGCGACTGGAGGATCGGGTAGCCAATGTTGATCGCGTTGCGAAAAAAGATGCGCGCGTAAGAATCGGCGATCACCAGCGCGATGCCGGCACCTCGAATGGCGATCGGGGCGATCTCTCGCGACGAGCCGCAGCCGAAGTTGGAATCGGCCACGAGGATGTCCCCTGGCGTCACCTGCGCCGCCCACCCCTCGCGACCCGGCACGCCTTCCATCGCATGCTTGCCGAGCTCTTTCTCATCGAGGGAGTAGATCGCGTACTTCGCAGGGATGATCTGGTCGGTGTCGATGTTGGCCCCGAACTTCCAGGTGAGGCCGCGAACGACCTTGGCTACGGTCATGCGATCCCCGCCGGCATCTTCTTCAGCACCTCTCCGGGGTGCGTGATGACGCCCGTGACCGCGCTTGCCGCAGCCACCGCAGGATTGGAGAGATAGACCATTGCCTTGGGATGGCCCATGCGGCCAGGGAAGTTGCGGTTGGTGGTGCTGAGGCAGACCTCTCCCTCGCCGAGCACGCCCATGTGGCCGCCGAGACATGCGCCGCATGTGGCGGTTGTCCATGCGGCCCCTGAGGCCAGGAAGATTCCGATCAAGCCTTCTTTCTCGGCCTGGATGGCGACCTGATGTGAGGACGGGGTGATGATCAGCCGGACGCCGGGCGCAACCTTGTGGCCGTCGAGGACGGCCGCCGCGCGGCGCAGGTCGGTGATACGCGAGTTGGTGCATGAGCCGATGAAGACCTGGTCGAGCCGTGTGCCCGCAACCTCGGAGAGTGGCGCGTAGTTGTCCGGCGACATCGGCTTGGCGACGCCGAGCTCGACCTTCTCCGCATCGAACTCGAACACCTTCTCGTACGTCGCGTCGGGGTCGGAGGCGACTGGCGTGTAGGCTCGCTTGGCTCGTCCGTCGAGGTACTGCTTGGTGACTTCGTCGAACTCCATGATCCCGTTCTTAGCGCCTGCCTCGATCGCCATATTCGTCATGGTCAGCCGGGCTTCCATATCGATGTGGCGCAGGGCCTCGCCTGTGTGCTCCATCGCCTTCGACCGGGCGCCGTCGACGCCGATCTGACCTATGACATAGAGGATGAGATCCTTCGCCTCGACCCACTCTTTGAGGCGGTTGTGATAGACGAACTTGAGCGTCTCGGGCACCCGGAACCACAGCTCGCCTAGCGCGAACACGCAGGCCAGATCGGTGGAGCCGATGCCGGTCGCGAAGTTGTTGAGCGCGCCATACGTGCAGCTGTGTGAGTCGGCGCCGACAACCAGCTCGCCCGGCAGGACCAGCCCATGCTCGGGCAGAACCGTATGGCAGATACCCCCCTGCCCCACCTCGAAGTACCACTTGATACCCATGTCGTGCGAGAACTCGCGCGTCAGGCGGCCGAGGGTCGCGCTGGCAGCGTCCTTCGCCGGCTGGAAATGGTCCTGGGTCACCGCGACGCGGTCTGGGTCCCAGATCTTCTCCGCGCCCATCTGCTCGCGCATGATCCTGCCGGCAGGCGGGATGGTGAGGTCGTGGCCCATCGCGAAGTCGATCTTGGCCAGCACCAGGTCACCGGGGACGACGCTTTCGCGCCCGGCGCCCCGAGCCAGGATCTTCTCGGTCATCGTCATGCCCATCTGGTTAACCCCTCAGCCTCTTAACGACCGCATCTCCAGCCTGGGACGTGGAAAGGTTGCCTCCGATGTCGCGCGTGCATTCACGCGCTCGGATGGCCGATTCGACCGCAGCCTCGATCGCGTCTGCCATTTGAGGATCACCCAGGTGTCTCACCATCATAGATGCGCTCAGGATCGCTCCGACCGGGTTGACGAGCCCTTTCCCGGCGATGTCGGGCGCGGTGCCGTGGACGGGCTCGAAGAGTCCCCGGCCCGTCTTGGGATTGATGTTGGCGGAGGGCGCGATACCCATCCCACCGACGAGTTCCGCGGTGAGGTCGGACAGGATGTCGCCAAAAAGATTTCCGGTGACGATGACGTCGAACTGGCTCGGGTCCTTCACGAGCTGCATCGCAGCGGCATCAACGAGCAGGTGACGTGTTTTCGTCTTCGGGTGCTGTGCGGCCACGGCCTTCCAGCGTTCCTGCCAGAGGCCTCCCGCGTAGGTCATGGCGTTGGACTTGTCGATCATCACGACCTCGCGACGCGCGACTTGAAATGCGTGCTCCAGGATGCGCGTCACTCCGAGGTGGGTGTTGATGTCTTCCTGTGTTGCGATCTCGTCCTGCGTTCCTTTCTTGAAGCGCCCGCCCATGCCGACATATAGGCCTTCGGTGTTCTCCCGAACCGTTAGCAGGTCGACGTGGCGGCGATCCTCACGACGCAGTGGCGAAAGGCGATCGTCGTAGAGCTTGGCGGGCCGGAGATTGACGTAGAGGTCGAGCTCGAAGCGAAGGCGCAACAGCACGCCGGCGAGATAGTTCGTGTGATTGACACGTTCGTCGCCGACGGCACCGAAGAGAATCGAATCCGCCTTGGCCAGCTGCGACCACACCTTGTCGGTAATTGGGACTCCGTCGCGGAGGTAGGCGTCGGCGTTGACGTCGAACTCCTCGAACTCGAAGTCGGCGCCGGCGGCCCGCAGCACCTTGATCGCTTCCGGTACGACCTCCTTCCCCGCTCCGTCGCAGGGCAGCACAGCAATCTTCTTCGACACTACGCCGACGCCGTTTCGCGAGCTGGCTCGCGCAGCTTGTAGCGCTGGATCTTGCCGGTCGCGGTTTTCGGTAGGTCCTGCACAAAGTCGATCAAGTGCGGGTACTGGAAGCGCTGCAGGCGTGACTTGCAGTGTTCCTGGAGCTCGGCCACCAGCGAATCGTCGGGAGCAGCCGCACCCTTGGTGATGACGAACGCCTTGATCTTCGTGAACCCATCGACGTCGATTCCGACCACTGCACTCTCGCCAACCGCAGGGTGCTCCAGGAGCACCGACTCGATCTCGATCGGCGAAACCCACAGGCCGCTGACCTTGATCATGTCGTCGGAGCGGCCCTCGTACCAGTAGTAACCGTCGTCGTCCATGCGATACCGGTCGCCGGTGAAGAACCATTCGCCCAACACTGAGCGCTTGGACTTTTCATGTTGCGCCCAGTAGAGCGACAAGGCGCTGTCACCTTTCACGTAGAGATCGCCCGCCTCGTCCGTTGGCACCGCCTTGCCTGTGTCGTCGAGGATTTTCAGCTCGTAACCGGGGACCGGCTTGCCGCTGGATCCGGGCCGGACGTCGTCCAACCGGTTGGAGCAGTAGATGTGCAGCATCTCCGTGGAGCCGATGCCGTCCAGGATCGTCAGGCCGAAAGCGTCTTTCCACCGGCGCCAAACCTCCGCGGGCAGCGCTTCGGCTGCAGCTACGCAGTGGCGGATCGATGAGAGGTCGCGGTCCTTCGCCCCTTCGAAGTTGAGGATCGCGTTGTAGAGGGTTGGGGCTGAGAAGAACAGGGTTGGGCGCCGCTTCTCGATGGTGTCGAGGGCAGTGGCCGGCGTGTTGCGCCCCGCATGCAGGACGGTGGTTGCGCCGACCCAGTAGGGCATGGTGAGGTTGTTGCCGAAGCCGTAGGCGTGGAAGAGGCCGGTGGTCGAGAAGGTGATGTCGGTCTCGTTGATGCCGAGGACCTGGTCTCCGTACGTGACGCAGGTGTATGGGATGTCGTGCTGGAGGTGGACCACCGCCTTCGGCTTGCCGGTCGAGCCGGAGCTGTAGAGCCAGAAGGCCATGTCGTCCCTGCGCGTTGGCGCCACTGGAATGTCCGGACCCGCGGTGATCTGGTCGATGCGCAGCAGGGCGGGCTTGGTGTGTGCGCGGGTTGCGGCCGCGGTCAGCTTCTCTTCGGTGGCACCGTCAACCACCACGACGCGGGCCAGCGAGTCGTCGAGGTAGTGGTCGTAGTCCTCGCTGTGCTGGAGGAGGGGGTTGACGGGGACGGGGACGGCGCCCATCCAGATCGCGCCTAGGAAGGAGGCTACCCAGCCCGGGCTGTCGTAGGCGACGATCAGGACGCGCTCCTCTCGGCGGACGCCGAGGTCCGCGAGGGTGCGCGCGGCGCCGCAGGCCAGCTGGCAGAGGGCGCCATAGGTGACGTCACCGACGGCTGAATGGATGGCGACCTTCGCGGCGCGCGTCTTCAGGTTGCGGTGGAGGAGGTCGGCGCCGACGTTGTAGCGCTCAGGCAGATCCAGGCCCCCCATCAGGTGTCAGTGTAGTTTCGGAGGGTGGTGAATGGCCGGGTGACCCTGGTGTACGACGCAGAGTGCGAATTCTGCGCGCGGCTGGCGGGGTGGGTGGAGCGGTCGGCGCGTGGGCGGGTCGTGGTGAGGGCCAACCAGGAGGCGGGGCTGATCGAATCGGTCGGCCTCACCCGTGAGGAGGTCGATCGGGCGGCGTGGGCGGTGGAGAAGGGTGGGCGGAAGTTTGAGGGCGCGGCGGCGATCAATCGGGTGCTGAGGGAGCTGGGTGGAGGGTGGCGGGTGCTTGGATCGCTGTACTTGGTGCCGCTGTTTCGGTGGGTTGAGGATCGGTATTACGCGAGGGTCGCGAGGAGACGCGCTTGGTGGTAGTGGCGACGCGAGTTACGGAGGTCTACTGCCTGACGACTGCGGCCGCTCCCTTTCGCAGCACGAACTTCTGGATCTTCCCCGTCGCTGTCTTCGGCAGCTCTTGCACGAAGGTCACGCTGTGTGGCGCTTTGAAGTGAGCCAGCCGGTCCCGGCACAGCTTGATCAGCTCCGCTTCAGTGGCTGTGGCCCCTGCCTTCAACACCACGTAGGCGTGCGGCGCCTCCCCCCACTTTTCGTGAGGCAGGCCGACGATCGCGGCCTCCTGCACCGCCGGGTGCCGCAGCAAAACGCCTTCGACCTCCAGGCTGGAGATGTTCTCTCCCCCGCTGATGATCACGTCCTTGATGCGATCACGGATCTCGACGTAGCCGTCCGGATGCAGCACCGCCGCATCGCCAGTGTGGAACCAGCCATCGCCCATGACTTTCTTGGTCGCTTCCGGGTCGTTGTAGTAGCCCTCCATGATCACGTTGCCGCGCGCCACGATCTCGCCTAGAGACGCGCCGTCCGCAGGCACATCCTTACCATCGCCATCGACAACCCGCAATTCACCTGACGTGATCAGCTCGACTCCGGTCAGTGCTTTGATGATCCCGCGCTCGGTCATGCCGAGCTTCTTGTGCTCCGGCCGAGGCTCGCAGATGGTGATGAACGGGGCGGTCTCGGTCAACCCATAAACCTGTGTGACCTCCCAGCCGAGATCTCCTTCCATGCGCTCGATGGTCGCCGCCGCGGGCGCCGCCCCCGCCGTGATGACCTGCACCCCTTTCGGTACGACGCCTCGAACGTCCGCCGGCGCGTTGGCCAGCGCGATCAGGATGGTAGGCGCCGCGCACAGCCAGCCGACCTTCTCTTTGCGGATGAGGTCGAAGACGCGCACCGGTTCGACCTTCGGCAGGCAGATATGCGTTCCACCGACAGCCGTGATGATCCACACGAAGGTCCACCCGTTGGCGTGGAACATCGGCAGCGTCCACAGGTATCGGTCGTCGACTGTGATGTGAAAGTGGACGAGTGTCCCAACGGCGTTGGCCCAGGCGTTTCGGTGCGTGATCATCACGCCCTTCGGCTTGGCCGTCGTTCCACTCGTGTAGTTGATCGTGAGAAGGTCGCTCTCAGCAATTTCCGGCCGCTTGAACTCCGGCTTCGTCTCGCTGACTGCGGCCTCGTACTCCTTCCACCCCTTCCGACCGCCTGCCGGCCCAAGACTCACAAAGTGCTCCACCCCGCTCAGCTGGTCGCGCACTCCGTCGACAGAGTCGAGGTAATCCGGATGCACACAAAGNNGGCACGAGCACGGCCCCGATCTGGGGTACCGCATAGAAGGACTCGAGCTGCTCGTGCGTATTCGGTGCGATGTAAGCGACCCGATCGCCTTTCTTCACCCCCAGCGCTTGCAAAGCCGCCGACCACCGATCGCAGCGATCGAAGAACTCCTCGTATGTCAGGCGCAGGTCGCCGTCGACGACAGCCTCGCGCCCGCCGTACAGCTTGCGGGCACGCCGTCCGAAATCGAGGGGAGTGAGCGGGGTTTCCATACCCCAGATTATGAGTTGAGAAGGAGCGCGAAATCGGTCGCCTTGATACCACCGACAAAGGCGCTGTGGATCTTGGGCTCCAGCTCCACCGCGCGCTCGTACACGAACGCGTAGACGTTGTCGAGCGTCCAGTCGCCATAGCCCTGGATGCGCAGCCCGTAGCTCAGCGCCTGATCCGAACGCCCGCGGGCCAGAAGGTCGATCGCGCGCGAATAGATCGCCCTCAGTATCTCGAGCTGCATCGACAGCTCGGCGATGGTCTTAGCGTCCCCCTCGGCCTCGACCATCTGCTCGACCTGGAGTTCGAGGTCGGCGATCTCTTTCTGATAGTCGTCCACCCTCGAAACGAGTCTAGCGGCCGCCCTCCCTATTTATGGGGAGGTGCTGGGCATTGCCCGGCAGAGGGGCCCTACTGGACCAGGTGATGGGCGGCGACAGACGCGGCGATCAAGATCGCGATGATGTTGATGACCTTGATCATCGGGTTGATGGCCGGTCCCGCGGTGTCCTTGTTGGGGTCGCCGACGGTATCACCGGTCACCGAGGCCTTGTGAGCCTCTGAGCCTTTGCCACCGAGGTTGCCCTCTTCGATGAACTTCTTCGCGTTGTCCCAGGCCGCCCCGCCGCTGGTCATCTGGAGGGCGAGGAACAGCCCGGTGACAATCGCACCGATGAGCATTCCACCAAGCGCTTGCGGGCCGAGAATGAAGCCCACCGCCAGCGGCGCGATCACTGGGATGATGCCCGGTAGGATCATCTCGCGTTGCGCGGCTGCGGTCACGATGCGGACCGCGGTTCCGTACTCAGGCTTGCCAGTGCCTTCCATGATCCCTTGGATCTCGCGGAACTGGCGCCGAACCTCCTCCACCACGAGGCCACCGGCACGCCCCACCGCCAGCATCGCCAGCGACCCGAACAGGAACGGCAGGATGCCGCCAAGGAAGAGGCCGACGATGACGTGAGGGTCGGAGAGGTCGAACTTCGTCGGGTGCCCTGAGCGCGCCAGCTCCTGGGTGTACGAGGAGAACAGGACAAGGGCCGCAAGTCCCGCCGACCCGATGGCGTATCCCTTCGTCACGGCCTTAGTGGTGTTGCCAACCGCGTCCAGGCGGTCGGTTATGGACCTCACGGAATCGGGCAGGTTGGCCATCTCTGCGATGCCGCCGGCATTGTCGGTGATGGGTCCGTATGAGTCGATCGCGACGATGATGCCCGTCATCGACAGCATGGCGGTCGCGGCGATGGCAATGCCGTACAGGCCGCCCAGGCTGTAGCTCAGCAGGATGCCCACGCCGATCACCGTCACCGGAAGCGCCGTCGCCATCATGCCGATCGCCTGCCCCGCGATGATGTTGGTCGCGTGGCCCGTGACCGACGCCTTGGCAATGAGGTGCACGGGCCAATAAGCGGTCTCCGTGAAGAACTCGGTAATGGCCACGATGAGGACCGTGATCACGACGCCAATGAGGCCCGCCCAGAACAGGTTGTTTGGGTCCGAGACACCGCCGCCTGGCAGCAGGTAGCCGTTGTTTGTCATGTACTGGGTCACGAAGTAGAAGCCCGCGATGGCGATCACGACAGCCACCAGCAGTCCGGCGTACAGCGCACCCATGATCCAGTTCGGGTTGAAGACGCGGACGAAGAACGTCCCGACGATGGACCCGACGACGCTCACGGCTCCGAGCAACAGCGGATAGATCACCCAGCCGATCTGGTCCTTGAAGAGCAGCGAGCCAAGCAGAATCGCGGCGATCATGGTCACCGCGTAGGTCTCGAAGAGGTCCGCCGCCATGCCCGCGCAGTCGCCGACGTTGTCGCCCACGTTGTCGGCGATCACAGCCGGGTTTCGAGGATCGTCCTCTGGGATCCCAGCCTCAACCTTTCCGACCAGGTCCGCGCCCACATCAGCCGCCTTGGTGTAGATGCCGCCGCCCAACCGGGCGAAGACCGACACCAGGCTCGCGCCAAAGGCCAGGCCGACCAGGGCATCGGGATCCTTGAAGACGTAATAAGCGCCCGCCACGCCGAGGAGCCCGAGGCCGACGACCATGAACCCAGTCACAGAACCACCGCGGAAGGCCACCTGCAGCGCCTTGTTAAGGCCTCCCTTGGCAGCTTCCGCGGTGCGCAGGTTGGAGCGCACCGCGATGTTCATGCCGACGTAGCCGGCGGCTGCCGAGAGGACGGCGCCGACGACGTAGAGCGCCGCGGTCTTCCAGTTGATCGCCAGGCCGATCACCACCGCAATGACGACGCCGATGATCGCGATGACTGTGTACTGGCGGTTCAGGTAAGCGGAGGCGCCCTCCTGGATGGCGGCGGCGATCTCCTTCATCCGCTCGTTGCCCGGCGGCATGCGAAGGACAAGGCCGATCAGGACGACGGCGAACACGACTGCTGCGATACCGCCTGCAACGGCGAACAGAACTGTATTGGGATCCATTGGCAAGATTTGCGTGTAGCCGGTGAGCAGGACTGCATTCGGACTCATCTAGATGAGGACCACCTCCACTACCAACTCTTGCCAAAACCCTCGGGCGCGGAGCGTTAGGTTACACGGACTAGGTGATGTCGAAGCGGCTGAGGTCCCCTGCCGCTTCCGACCAGTTGACCTCGACCGCGGTCACGCTGGCCAGCCGAGGCCCTTCGTGGGCGGCTCGCTCCAGCTGTTCCAGGTCCTGCCGCCTGCCTTCCGCAACGAACTCGACAACGCCGTCGTCACGGTTCGTCACCCAACCCGTGAGCCCCAGCGCCTGTGCGCGACGGATCAGGAAGAAGCGGAACCCGACTCCCTGCACTTCTCCTTTGATGACACCGTGAAGGCGCTCGGGTCCCACCCATCGAGTATCGTCCCCCGCATGGCGTTATCGAGCATCGTCGCGATAGGAGATGAGCTCGTCGGCGGGTTCACCCAGGACACCAACTCGTCCTGGCTCGCCGAGCGGCTGCGCATCCTCGGCTATCCGCTCAAACGAATAAGCGCCATCCGCGACCGCCCGAACGAGATCGTAGAGCAGGTTCGACGCGAGCTCGAAGACCCCGAAGTGACCCACATCTTCTGCAGCGGCGGCCTCGGGCCGACACCTGACGACAGGACTTTTGCATCGCTGGCCGAAGCCCTCGAGCGCGATCTCATCATCTGGGAGGAGACGCGCCAGCGCATCGAGCGACGGGTGCGCCGCATGCACGAGGCAGGGCTCCTCGAGTCGCCAGAGGTGACCGAAGGCAACCTGCGGATGGCGCGGATCCCGGCCGAGCCGGCGCACGTCTTCAAGAACCGCCGAGGCATGGCGCCTGGTGTCCTCTACGAGGCGAACGGCAAGCGCCTGTTCGTCCTCCCGGGCGTGCCGCTGGAACTGAAGAGCATCTTCACCGAAGAGATCGAGCCGCAGTTCCTCGCCGAGGGCTCTGCTGCCAACGTACGCGAGGTACGGTTCACCTTCGCTGTCGAGGCCAGGTTCTATCCGCTGATGCGCGAGCTCGAGGAGTCGTTTCCTGACGTTTCTGTTGGCTCGTATCCGAACTTCGAGACCAAGGAGCTGGTCATCCGCTGCCTCGGGACCGACCCCAAGCGCGTAGATGAGGTGGTCGAGATCGTGCGCCGCCGGACAGCGCAGCTCGGCATGACCGGCGAAAGCCGGCGGTAGCCGGCATCAGGCGGACACGCCGCTAGCCCGAGGCGCGCAGTTGCGTTCCAGGGGCGATCGCTCTGCCGGGTTCTGGCACAGGTTCAGGGCGCGCCGGCGGGCAAGAGCCTCAGGAGCCTGTGAACTCCGGCTCCTGCTTGCTCAGAAAGCTCATGATGCCGATCGCGGCGTCAGTGCTGAGGGCTGCGCGCGCGAAGTTGTGCGCTTCGATCTCGAGCGCCTGATCCAGCGGTAGGTCGTAGCCCCGCCGCACCGCATCCTTGATCATCGCGATCGCAAACGTGGCAGCTTTCGCCAGCTTGCCTGCGAGCTCGTCGACGGCGCCCTGAAGTTCCTCTGGGGCCACCGCCTTGTCCACCCACCCCACAGCTTCGGCCTCCTTCGCCGACAGCCGCGTCGACTCGATGAGGTAGCGCATCGCCCTGGCTTTGCCGATCAGGCGCGGCAGCCGCTGCGTGCCCCCGGCGCCGGGGATGATGCCCAGCGAGGATTCGGTCTGGCCGATCCTCGAGCGTCCGTCCTCGACCATGATCCGAAAGTCGCAGCACAACGTGAGCTCGCTCCCGCCGCCGAGCGCGTGCCCGTTGATGGCCGCGATCACGGGCTTGGGGCAGCTCTCGATGGCTGAGAAGTGGGCGTTCATGCGCTTCATGAAGCCGGCGACCTGGTCAATTGCGTCGTCTGCGTCGCGATCGATGCCGGCCAGCATCGTCAGGTCGGCGCCCACGCTGAAGTACTTCTCGTACTCCGAGGCCAGCACTATCACGCGAACCGATGGGTCTTCGCCCAGCTCGCCGAAGGCTGCCGTGAGCTCGGCCATCAGGTCTTCGGCGATGCCGTTGTTGCCCTTGCGGTGCATGACCACGCGCGCGACTGCTCCGTCGCGCTTGACGTCTACGCATTCGCCCACTTTCAGAAAGTGAACAGTGGGATGCCGCCCGCCACCTCGAGCGCGATGCCCGTGATGTAGCTCGCCTCGTCCGAGCAGAGGAATGCGATGGCGTGTGAGATGTCTTTCGGCTGGCCTGGGCGCTTGAAGACTGTGCGCTTTGCGATCCGCTCGTTCATGTCCGGGTTGCCCATGTTGAAGGCCTCGGTGCCGATGATTCCCGGCACGATCGCGTTGGCCGTGATGTTGTAGCGCCCGCCCTCGAGCGCTGCGGTCTTAGCCAGCGCAATGACCGCCATCTTCGAAGCCGAGTAGCTGGCCTGGCCAAACCCTCCCATAGTGCCGGCCACCGATGCCATGAAGATCACGCGGCCCCACTTCTGCTCAATCATGTAGGGCCACACCTCCTTGGTGCAGTTGAACGCCCCTGTGAGGTTGACCTTGATGTCGCGATCCCAGAGCTCGTAGCTCATGTTCTGGATCTGCGCGGCGTTGTCCAGAGTCGCGGCGTTGTTCACGAGAATATCGATGCGGCCGAACTCGTCCTTGATCTTCTTGAAGACATCGCGGACCTGCTCGCGATTGGTGACATCCATCTTTATCGCGACCGAGCGCCGTCCCATCTTGCGAACCTCTTCAGCGGTCTGATTCGTGTGCACCCACCCCTGCGACGTAGCGTACTGGGCGAGCGCCGAACCGAGCTCCTCCGCCGACTTCTGCAAGTCGGGGTCGTCCTCCACCAGGATGTCGGTGATCACGACGTCAGCCCCCGCCTCCGCGAGGGTCAACGCGTCCTGACGGCCAAGGCCCCGCGAGGCGCCGGTGACGATTGCAACTTTTCCCGATAGGTCGAACATGCCTTACCCCCTCAACCTGATGGTGC
>PLYD01000147.1 GCA_003151665.1 Candidatus Dormiibacterota bacterium | reverse complement strand
AGGAAAAGGCATCCAGCTCTTGCATTCTGATTCGGCGCTCCGCTCCGGCCTCGTCGAACAGACACAGGTCAACCGCCTCAGCCACCTCGGAGAACAGGGCGAAGTTCGTGCCGGAGCCGTCGTAAGTGGCTCCAAGCGGATAGGCGCGGCCCGGCCATACCTCGGTCGAATCCGGTCGCACATCACGCATCAGGGGCGGGCATCTCCAGGATCACAACGCTCGATGGTGGCAGGCAGATGCTTCCCGCGCTCGCCTTGATCTGGGAAGCGGACGACATCAGGACCCGATCGCCCTCGGAGATCGGCGACAACCAATCGGCATTCCCCAGATTCACCCGGACGCTGATGCCATCTCGTTCGAACACGATGGTGCGTAAATCGTCGTCGACCTCGGTATGGATTCCGGCGCTGTCTCGACGCACAGGAAGCCGGCGGCGCAGCTCGATCAGGGCTCTGTACCAGTCCAGAACACGCCGGTGGTTGGGCTCATCCAGTTCGTCCCAGACCAGCTTCGATCGATCGAATGTGGCGCGATCCTGCGGGTCGGGGACCGCCTCCGGGAGCCAACCGAACGCTGCGAACTCACGGCGCCGTCCCTCGCGGACCGCAGCCCCGAGCGCGGGATCCGCGTGGTCGGTGAAGTACAGGAAAGGGCTGCTCGCGGCCCATTCCTCGCCCTGAAAGAGCATCGGCGTGAAGGGCGCTGTGAGCAGCAGCGCGGCTGCAGCCTGGAGGCTGCCCTCGTCCATAAGGGCGCCCATACGGTCGCCGACCGCACGATTGCCGACCTGGTCGTGATTCTGAACAGCGATCACGAAGCTATGGCTGGGTAGGTCGGGGGCCCTCCGACCACGGATCTTCCGGTGGTGAGGCGACCACTCGCCGTCGTACACCCATGCTTGGCGCAGGGCCTTGCCGAGTTTTTCGAGCGAGCCAAAATCCTGGTAGTACCCAGTGCGTTCCGCGGTGAGCACCGAGTGAAGTGAATGGTGCCAATCGTCGGCCCAGGCGGCGTCAAGTCCATATCCGCCCACGTCGCGGTTACGCACGAACCGCGGATCATTGAGTTCGGACTCGGCGATGACGAAGGTCGAGCGACCCAGGTCGGCGGACAGCCCCCCCACCTCCACCGCCAACTGTTCGAGGATGTGCAGCGGTGCCTGGTCGACGATCGCGTGGACGGCGTCCAGCCGCAACCCATCCACGTGATAGTCGCGAATCCACATCAGCGCGTTGTCGACCACGAAGCGCCGCACCTCGTCGCTGTCGGTGCCGTCGAAGTTGAGGGCCGTACCCCAGTCGGTTCGATGACGGTCGCTGAAGTAAGGGCCGAACTCAGAAAGGAAGTTGCCGACCGGCCCCAGGTGGTTGTAGACCACATCGATCACGACCCCGATCCGAGCCGAGTGGCATGCGTCGACCAGGCGCTTGAGCCCCGCGGGGCCGCCATAAACATGGTGAGGAGCGAAGAGATCGGCGCCATCGTAACCCCACCCGCGGTCGCCTGAAAACTCTGCCACCGGCATGAGCTCGATCGCATCGACACCAAGGCGCGCGATGTGTTGGAGGTGTCCAATGATCCCGTCGAAGGTGCCCTCGCGTGAAAAGGTGCCGGGATGCAGCTCGTACAGCACAGCACCTTCGAGCTCCGTGCCTCGCCAATCGCGGTCATTCCAGGCGTAGGCGGTGTGGTCGACCACTTCGGAGAGTCCGAGCACGCCATCGGGTTGACAAGGCGACCTGGGGTCGGGACGAACCTCGCCACCATCGAGCGCGTAGCCGTAGCGCATGCCGGCTTCGGCCGCGACGCCTGAAAGCTCCCACCAACCACGTTCACTCTGCTTCATCGCGAGCCTGTGGCCACCCACGACCAGCTCGACGCGGCGGGGCTTCGGCGCCCAAACCCTGAAGGTGCACATCAGACCCGTTCTCTGGCCAGGACCGCAACCGGAAATGTTTGAAGGATCTGACTCAGAGCAGCGGGAGCCGCACCCGGTTGCTGCGCACCCGTCAGGAGATTGATCCACGGCCCGACGGGCAGCACGATGTCGGTATCGCCCCAATCCGTACCCAGGCCGATGAGCAGCCGAGGCACGATGACCAGCAGGTCGTCACGGACGAAGGACACCACGTGCCGAGCCTTGCTGCCGACCGCTGCAAGCGGCACGTATCCAGAGCTCTCGAACAACTCGGGTCGGCGCCGCCGCTGCTCCAGCAGACGCGCGATCAACCAGATTTTTGGTGCACCATCGTCCATCCGAGCTAGAACCTCCGCGGGCGCGGCATCCCGCACCTCTGCGAGCAAGCGCTGCCGGTGTGCGAAGTCGACAGGTCGGCGGTTGTCTGGATCTACCAGACTCAGGTCCCACACCTCAGAGCCCTGGTAAAGGTCAGGCACACCTGGACACGTCAGCAGCAACGTCGTCTGCGCAAGCGACGCAGTCCGCCCCAGCGCGACCAGCTGGGAGCGTTCGATGAAGGTCAGCAGGTCGCCTCGAAACTCAGCGTCGGCCATCACTCTCGCGGCGAACTGGGTCAGGGCGTCTTCGTATGCCGCGACAGGGTTGATCCACGATGTGTGGACCCTGCTTTCGCGAGCGGCTTTCAGGAGGAATTGAGTCAGGCGCTGGACATCGACAGGCCATGCTCCGACCAGCGTCTGGTACATCAGGTATTCGGTATTTCGGTCGGGGTATCCGTGCGAGCGATGTTGCTCGTTGTGCGTTGCCCATCCCCGCACCGCATCGCCCCACTCGACAGGGATCTCCGAGAGCAGATCGAGCCGCGAGCGGAGGTCGGCGCTCCGCTTGGTGTCGTGCGTCGACAGCGTCAGCATTGTGGCCGGCCAGTGTGAAGCGGTCCGCACGCAGTAGTCGTGGAACGCCTCCACCGGTCGACCGAATTGGCCTGGGTCTCCGCCGACCTCGTTCAGCGAGACGAGGCGGTGGTAGCGATAGAAGGCCGTATCCTCCACACCCTTGGCCATTACGGCGGGCGTGAACTGCTGGAAACGCCCTGCGAATTCGCGTTCCGCTGTGCCGTCGTGCTCCATCAACAGCAACTCGCCAACAAAGGCCATGAGGTCGGGTTCGATGTCTGGGCGCTGGCTCAGCACCTCCTCCACGGCCAGCGACACCATGCGCCGGTCGTCCTCGGCGTTCGAGCCCTGTCGGACATAGGTCCTGTAGACGGTCAGCGCCGCCGCGATCTCGCGAATCGCGTCCTGCAGTTCGCGACGTGTCCGGTCGCGCTGGAGGCGGTATTGTTCGCAGATTTCGACCAACAGGGTGGTCAGGCGCTCGAGGTCGGGCGCAAGGTCGATGGCCATCATTTCTTGCTTCGAGCTGCGCGCCACCTCGGAGAATGGCTGTGACTCACCCGTGAACTGGTGATACAGAGCCGTCATCGCCGCTTCGTTCTGGGAGTCGACAAAAAGGCCGTCAACGTGTGTGATGAAGTCATAACCTGTCGTGCCCTGGACAGGAAACGTGCTGAGCAGATGCTCGTCGTAGCCCAAAACCTTCTCGACGACCATGTATCCGTTGGGAAAGGCCGCCCGCATGCTGCTGAGGTAGGCTTCCGGATCTCGCAATCCATCGATGTGATCGAAGCGAAGCCCGGCTACGCTCCTGTCGGCGAGGAGCTTGAAAACGATGCGGTGGCTGTCATACAACACCTGCTCGAGCTCGACGTGCAGGCCGATCAGGGTGTCGACTGTGAAGAAGCGCCTGTAGTTGAGCTCTTCCTGAGCCGTGCGCCAGTAGGCGAGCCGGTAGTGCTGTTTCTGAAGAAGTGCATCAAGAGCATCCCGGTCCTCGCCGACGGACTCGATGTCGAATCCGTCGAGGCTCTCGCGCGAGATGGGAAATTCCAGCTCGTGATAGCGCACGACGACCTCGTCGCCTTGGCCATCCAGGGTTAGCCGCCCCGCCTCGAGCTCACGACCGTAGCGGTCTCCTAAGACGCCGAGCAACACTTTGCCTTTCAGGCTCGACATCGCCGGATCCCAATCAATGTCGAAATAGCCGGCATAAGGGCTGGCCTTGCCGTTCCGCAAGATGTCCCACCACCACGGGTTGGCTCGGCCCGCGGTCGACATATGGTTTGGCACAACGTCGATGAGCAGTTTCAGCTCGTGCTCGCCGAGGACGGTACTCCAGCGACGAAAGCCGGTCTCGCCACCCAGGTCGTCGCTAATCCGGCCAGGATCGACGACGTCATATCCATGGCTGCTCCCGGGGCCGGCCTGCAGAATCGGCGAACAGTAAACGTGACTGACTCCGAGGAGCGACATGTACTCGACGCATGTGGCGGCAGCCTCGAAAGGGAAAGCTTTCGATAGCTGGAGGCGGTAAGTGCAGCGGGGCGTCAAGTCAGTCATAGCGTTTGTCACCAAAGTTCGCCTTCATATGGTGACGACCGCGAGCGAACAGACCCGATTCTGAACACATAACTTGACTCCGGAGCTGGGATTCGCGCGTTTTGCCGCGGGGGAACGCGCCATCATTTATCTGTGGCCAGGCTGCTGCGGGCAGGAGAAAGACCGCGCACACAGATGCGCGAGCTGATCAATGGCACTTCGCCGGTGCTAGCCCCGGGGTGCTACGACGCTCTCAGCGCTCGACTCGTCGAGGAGGCGGGTTTCCCGGTCGCTTACATGACTGGTTTTGGTTCCTCGGCCGGATACCTGGGGAGACCCGACGTTGGGCTGATGACGATGGCGGAGATGGTCGATAATGCCCGGCGCATCGTCGATGCGGTCGACATTCCGGTGATCGCCGACGCCGACACTGGGTACGGCAACCCGATCAACGTCATTCGGACCGTTCAGGCGTACGAAAGGGCGGGGGTGGCTGCGATTCACATAGAGGACCAGGTGGCACCCAAAAAGTGCGGACACATGGAAGGCAAGCAGGTCATCTCGCCCGAGGAGATGGCAGCCAAGATCCACGCTGCGGGTGACGCGCGCAGCTCGCCGGACTTCCTGCTGATCGCTCGAACCGACGCCCGCGCGGTCGAGGGCCTGGACGCTGCCATCGAACGGGCTCGGCTCTACCGGGAGGCCGGAGCCGACATTCTTTTCATCGAGGCGCCTCAATCGGAGGCCGAGATACGCGCTGTCGCAGCCGCCTTCCCGAAAGTTCCGCTTCTTTTCAACTATGCGGAAGGGGGCAAGACACCAGCGGTTTCACACAGCCTGTTGACCGAACTGGGCTTCGCCATCATCATCTTTCCGATCAGCACCCTGCTCGCAGCGACCAAGGCAATGCGCGGCGTGCTAAAAAGGATCAAGGAGGACGGCTCTCCGATCGGTGTCCTCTCCGACCTTCCTCGGTTCGGCGATTTCGTTGACTTCATCGGCTTACCAGAGATTCTCGAGCTCGAGCAGCGGTACAAAGTTGTTGATATGGAGGAGGACCAATGAGCGAGACGTTCAATAAGGCCAGCATCAGCACCGAGTCGGCGCATCGGATCGTCGCCGCGGCGGAGGCGAAAGCAAAGGCGATGGGTCATCCATTCGTGATAGCCGTATGCGATGAGAGCGGTGTGCTGAAGGCCTTCAGCCGGATGGATGGGGCCGCCCTCCTCAGTGTTCAAATCGCCCAGGACAAGGCCTATACGGCGGTCGGTTTCGGGCTATCAACCGACGCCTGGCATGAGTTCATCAAGAATGACCCGCCGCTGGCGGCCGGCGCCGTCGGAGGGATTGATCGGCTCGTCGTTTTTGGCGGGGGCTACCCGATCAAGGCCGGCGAGGTGATCGTAGGCGCGATCGGAGTCAGTGGAGGCCACTACAAGCAAGATATGGAGGTAGCCGAGGCGGGGCTCGCGGCCGCACGCTAGCCCGCCGTCGGAGGGTCGCTTGGCCAAACCGAAGGGGCGGTCTTACGACGGCACCCCTTCGCCCTGACGCGACCATGTTCATTCGGCTGATGTAATAAAAGCAGCAACCTTTCGGGCCGCGTAACTGCCCCACGTTTCTATGGAGTTTGGCCCTGCGGGCCTCCGTCGGAGGCGTCAGCCTGAGCGGTTTGTGTCAGAGACGGCCGCCTTCAGACCTGTGACGGCGAGAATCTGCTCCTCGCCCAAAGAGTCCTCCTTCAAGAGGGCCTGGACAAGGGCTTCCAACTGGTCTCGATGTTCAGTCAAGAGTCGCACGGCCTCGGCAAAACATTCATCGGCGATGCGCTTAACCTCGGTGTCAACTTCCCTTGCAGTCGCTTCGCTGTAGGGTCGCGTCAGTCCGAGACCATCGCCCGAACCATCCTCCCTAAACGCGAGTGGTCCTATTTTTGGGCTCATCCCCCATCTCACTACCATCTCACGAGCAATCATCGTGACCTGTTGCAGGTCACTCGCCGCGCCTGTGGTTAGTGTGTTGTAGACCAACTGCTCCGCCGCCCTGCCGCCGAGGGCGCCCACGATTCGAGCGCGCACGTAATCCTCGCCATAGTTGAAGCGATCGTCGACAGGGCTCTGGACTGTGACTCCCAGTGCTCCGCCGTGCGGAATTATCGTCACTTTGCGGACCGGGTCCGCACCGGGTATCAGCAAGCCGATGAGGGCATGCCCCGACTCGTGGTAGGCGACACGCTCGCGGTCGCTTGGGGTCAGCATCAGGTGACGCTCGGTTCCAAGCAGAATTCTGTCGATGGCCTCGAAAAAGTCAGCGGAGGTGACGGCAGACTCGCCCTTGCGAGCGGCGCCAAGGGCCGCCTCGTTGGCGAGGTTGCGGAGATCGGCACCCACCAGCCCGGGGGTGGCACCGGCGATCGCGTCGAGGTCGACGTCCGGGCCCAGCGGCACCTTTGCAGTGTGAATTTTCAGAATCGCGGCGCGGCCGCGCCGGTCCGGCGGCTGCAGCGTCACACGGCGATCGAAGCGACCGGGCCGGAGGAGGGCCTGGTCGAGAACATCCGCCCGGTTGGTTGCAGCCAGGACGATGACTCCTTTCCCTGGCTCGAACCCATCCATTTCCGTAAGGATCTGGTTGAGCGTCTGTTCTTGTTCATCGTTGCCACCGATGCGAAAGCCGGAGCTGCGGCTACGGCCGACGGCGTCAAGCTCGTCGAGGAAAATGATCGCGGGCGCGGCTTGGCGCGCCTTTGTAAACAGATCCCGCACGCGCGAGGCGCCGACGCCAACAATTGCTTCCACGAACTCCGATGCGGATTGGCTGAAGAAGGGCACCTTTGCCTCGCCCGCGACGGCGCGAGCCAGCAGAGTCTTGCCGGTGCCTGGCGGCCCG
>PLYD01000200.1 GCA_003151665.1 Candidatus Dormiibacterota bacterium | reverse complement strand
AAGGTGGTGGCTGGCAGATTTTCAACGTGTGGGAATCACAGGCCGCGTCGGACGAATGGGAGAAGGTCCTTAGACCTGCGCGTGTCAAGGCCGGATTGCCGGCTGTGATCCCGCCCACCAAGGTGTTTGAGGTGCATCGCCTGGCGAAATAGCCGGCAGGCTTTCGTCGAGCGGCCACAACACGCCGGAGACCGTGCTTCTCTTAGCCTTGTCCAGTGCCACCACCTCCCGACATGCACGTGCATACCGAGTGGTCGTGGGACGCGCCCCGCGGGCACATGGAGCGCAGCTGCGAGCGCGCGATCGAGATCGGGCTGCCCGCACTGGCGTTCACCGAACACGCGGACTGGGCCCTCGTGCACGAGGGGCAGCACTCCGTCGACATCGTCGGCTACCTCGATGCCGTGGAGCGATGTCGGGCGAAGTTCAAGGGGCTGCGCATCCTCACCGGCGTTGAGCTCGGCGAGCCGCACCTGTTTCCGCGCGAAACCGCCGAGGTCCTGGCGGCCGCGCCGCTGGATCACGTGCTCGGATCCATCCACAGCATCCGGATCGGTGGTGAGCTGCTCGACGCCAGCCAGTTCCGAAAGAAAGAGGGTCTCGACTTTCCGAATGCTGTGCGTGAGTACTTTCGCGAGACGCTCGCGATGGTCAACAGCGACCAGCCTTTCGACACCCTTGCGCACATCGATTACCCGAAGCGCTACTGGGTCGACGGCGCAGCGCCGTACCGCGAGGAGGACTACGAGGAGGAGATCCGCGCGATCCTTGCCTCGGCGGTGCGCAGCGGTAGGGTCCTCGAGGTGAACACCACGCGCGGCTCCATACTCTGCCCCGACCTCACCGTCGTGAGGTGGTGGCGAGAGCTGGGCGGCCAGGCGGTGTCATTTGGAGCCGACGCGCACCAGCCGGACAAAGTGGGGGAGGGTTTCGATCTGGCGACGCAGATGGTGCAGGCCGCCGGGTTCAAGCCCGCAAAAGACCCGATGGCGCTCTGGCGCCGGTGATCCTGAAGCCGACCTCGCCCGCACACGGTGGTGCAAGCATCGCGCGCGACGACGAGGGCAGGGTGTGGCTGGTCAACTACGCGCTGCCGGGCGAGGTGGTGGAGGCGGAGCCGCGTGGAAAGCAGGGCGGAGTCGCGGTTGCTGCCGCCACGCGAGTGATCGAGCCGTCGCCCAACCGAGTTGAGCCGCGCTGTCCGTACTTCGGCGCGTGCGGCGGGTGCCAGTGGCAGCACGCTTCGTATCCGCAGCAGCTGGAGCTGAAAAGACAGGTGGTGGAGGAGGCCTGGGCGCGCGCCGGGTTGCGATTGCCACCCGACACGCCGGTTCTTGGCATGGACGACCCGTGGCGGTATCGGATTCGGGGTGAGTTCGAGGCAGTGCCCACGGGCGAGGGCTGGCGTTTTGGTTTCCACCGGCTGCGCTCTCATGCAGTGCTGCCCATCGCAACGTGCGACATCCACGACCTGCGCATCGAGCAGGCGCTGCCGGCATTCGCGCAGGCGGCGGGCGAGCTGCATCTGACAAACCTGCAGAACCTGTTGCTTACTATCGAGCCAGGCGGCAATGGCCTTTTGTGGCGGCTGCGCCATAAGGGCAAGGAGCCGGTGTGGCCGCGAGACGAGTTCGCGCGGAGGGTGGGGGAGCTGCTGCCGGACCAGGTGCTGCTGGACGATGCCATGACCCTGGAGTTCTGGGACATGAGCTTCCGCGTGCGCAGCGACACGTTCGTGCAGACCAACTACCAGCAGATGCTCGTGCTCTACCAGGCGGCGCTGGACATGCTCGCGGTGGGGGAGGAGGACCACGTTCTCGACCTGTATGCGGGCATCGGCACGATCTCGGTGGCAGTGGCGCGAGCGTGCGCCGGAGTCACGGCGATCGAAGAAAATCCGCNNGGACATCTGAACGCGAGGATCAACTCGGCCAAGGTCGAGTACCTGACAGGAAAGGTCGAGACGGTGCTGCGCCAGGTGCGGATGGGGCGGCACCAGGCGGCGATCCTGGATCCACCACGTGCGGGGTGCGAGCCGGCGGCGCTGGCGGAGCTGCTGAGGTTGGGACCGGAGCGGCTGGTCTACGTATCCTGCGAGCCCTCAACCCACGCGAGGGACCTGATCGGACTGGTCAGGGGCGGCTACAGGGTCAGGAGAGCCGCGATCGTGGACATGTTCCCGCAGACGTACCACATCGAGACGGTGGCACTGTTGCAGCGAAGCTAGGTTTTCGGTGGATTCGACGCGGTGTTCTCGAGGACCTGCTTCAGACCGAACCAACTTGACTGTTGCGCGGCCATGACCTGCCGCCTCGCTTGTGGAATTCGAAATGCCGCCCCAACCAGGGCGAGGTTGAAGCTGACCTCCGACTCGAAGCGAGCGCGGAGGAGGGTGCCGCCGTCAGCGGGAGTAAATGTGATGACGTCGAGGTTCGGGGCGGAGCCGGATGTGAGACGAGATGTCATGCGGCGGTTAGGTTCGTAGTCGACGATCTCTGCGATTGCTTCCGTGGTCGTCGCCGGCGTCACCTGCATTTTGGAGTGGAACTGGGTACCCGGGCCGACTGGCCCCTGTGTGATTTTTTCAACCGAGAGCACTGTGGGTACGTAAAGGGGCAGGTTCTGAGCATCCGCGACGAAGGAAAACACCGAGGCGGGGTCACGTTGGATCAGGACGGTGGTCTCAGCTTGCACGCGCCTCAACGAAGGGGGAGTCCACAGCAGAACCCACAAGGCCACGACGCCAACGATGAATAGCGCAACCGTCGGAGATATGGCGGCGGCCACGAGGAGAGATACAGCGCCGATGACGAAAGCCAACGCCAGCAGGATCGACCTGCCCTGACGCTCAAACCGCCTTACGTCGACAGGTTGACCCGGCTTGGGTGCCAGCGACAGTCCGCGAATCGCTAATACCAATCCCGGGATGACGAGGAACAGGAGCGAGAGCCCAGCCCAGCCCCAGAGTGAGCTGGGTTGCAGCCCGAGACCAGCCGCCATTGCCATCATCGCCAGGGGCAGGGCGAGGATCAGGAGGAGAAGGGGAGTCAGAAACCGTTGAGAGGCGGGCATGCGGCTCCCCACTGTAAGTGGGCTGGTCGAGGAAGCCCTAGAAGGCGTTTAGGCTGTGGCCCAGCTTCAGGAGGGCGAGGCGAAGACGACCAGGGCGTAGCTGTCTAACCGCGAATGCCAGAGCGGGCCTCAGCAGCAGCACGTGTGGTCCAACGTTGAGAAGACGTTTGCAGT
>PLYD01000038.1 GCA_003151665.1 Candidatus Dormiibacterota bacterium | reverse complement strand
GTTCTTCGAGATCGGGCTCGTTCTCCTCTTCCCCGTCGTCATGCTCGCGGTGCACCGATCGAAGGGCCCTGCATTGCGGCTCGGGATCCCGGCCCGGGCCGGCTTGTCAGTGCTGTACGGCTTCGTCCCCCCGCATCCGGGTCCGCTCGCCGCGATCGCGATTCTTCACGCGAATGTCGGGCTGACACTAGCCCTCGGCCTTCTGATCGCTATTCCGACCGTGGCCGTTGCCGGGCCGCTGTTCGGCATGCTCGCGGCGCGGATGGTCCCGATCGGAGCTGCCGGAGCCGGACTCGCAGTCACTGGCACGTCGACCGGCGAAACAATCGCTGCTGGCCCAGGCTCGACCGGGCCCATGGGGGCGATGGCCCCGATTGGAGCTGTCGGAGCGGGACCCGCGGTAGCAACCGCGTCGACCCGCGACACGAAGGCTAGCGGAGCGGGCTCGACCGGCACCGTGGCGGCGCAGGATCCGGATGCCACACGCAGCCCGACCTTCGCCTGGACCCTGATCACTCTTCTGTCCCCCCTCGTTCTGATGCTCATCAAGGCGGCGGCGGATATCTGGATCGCCAAGGGTAGTGCGCTGCGGCCCGCGCTGGATTTCATCGGTGACCCAGTCGTGGCACTCTTGATCGCCGTTCTGCTTGCCATGGTGACGTTCGGGACCACGGTGGGCTTCTCGGCATCCGTCCTGGCCAAAAAAATCGGCGCCAGCCTGCTGCCGATCGTTGGCGTCATGCTGATCGTGGGTGCCGGCGGCGGCTTTAAGCAGGCACTGGTCGATGGAGGCACCGGAGCCGCAATTGCCAAGATCGCCCTTGCGGCCGGCCTGTCGACACTCCTGCTGGGCTGGATCGTAGCCGTGCTCATCCGCCTGTCGACCGGGTCTGCAACTGTCGCGACCGTGACGGCTGCCGGCATCATCGCACCGTTGGCAGCCGGTTTGTCCCCCACCCACCTTGCATTGGTTGTGCTCGCGATTGGCGCTGGGTCGCTGTTTTTCTCGCACGTGAACGACGCGGGCTTCTGGCTGGTGAAGGAGTACTTCGGGCTGACGGTGGGGCAGACGATCAAGACTTGGTCGGTGATGGAGACCATCATCTCCGTCATGGGCCTTGTACTGACGCTTTTATTGTCGCTCGTCCTTTAGCCGCGGGATTTAGCCCCGTGCCCTCCGCAAAAAGTGTTCCGCTACTCTTCCGTAGGACGCCGGCGTAGCTCAATTGGAGGGCAGCTGATTTGTAAACAGGTGACCTGTCCCTGAGATCGAAATCGGCCCAAAAAGGGCCTTTCACCGGCTGTTTAAAACAACTGAACATCGCTTTTGGACGATGCGAATCGAAGCTTACTACGAGCTCTCGGATGCCCGAGGTGAGTCAGATCCTAGCTGCCTGTGGGATTCAGAAAGTACATCAGGCAGCAATTGGCGTTCCGGAATAGTCACTCAATAGCCCTCCCAGCCTCGCGCGTCTTCTAACAGTGGTAATAGTGGCGCCTGGCCGTCGAATTGGCGCGCTGCGCGACGCGGGAGGTCGAAGGCCGCAGCTTCGGTGAGGGCGCTCATCGTTGTGGTGCTCGCAGTATTCGCCCAGCACTGCCTCCAGGTGACGCGGGGAAACGATCAGCATCCAGTCAAGGCATTCGCGCCGGGCACTCCCCACCCAGCGGTCGGCGTGGGCGTTCGCCCTCGGTGCCATCAACGGAGTCAGGATCACCCGGGCGGCTTCGCGCTCGAAGACGGCATCAAAGCTTCGGGCGAACTTGCGATCTCGGTCGTGAACCAATTGATGTAGAACTGATGTAAAACTGATGTAGCGAGTTGCAGGGGCCAGTCGTCGCGTCGTCAATTCGTATTCAGTTTTGGCTCCCCTTAGTGGACGCTCTTCGAACCGTCCTAGTGACGCCTCCAGCCCAAGTTCGCGAGACGATCGACGGGCTTCGGTTCGCTGGATGGCCCGGATCTTCCTTCCTACCCTGAGGGGTGCCACGATCCAAGTAGCCGCGGCTGGGCTTGTTGACGAGGTCCACCGGGATCGCGAGATCCGCGAGTATCTTCCGGACCCGCCGAACGTAGTTGCGTCACCTCTCGGGAAACAGGGCGGGTCGGCCCAGGCCTGGCCCAGGATCTGGGAAGTGGTGGAGTAGCGGTGGGGATGGTCCAGGAGGAACTGCAAGAGCTGCGGGCGATCACGAAATCTAGCCAGGGCTGGAACTCTCGGTTTGTGAGGGCCACCTCCTTGCCCTGATGACGGACCATCCGCTGGAGACTTGCCAGATCGCTCCTCACACAATCAAGGATCCCCCGCTTGAACTCGAGGAAATCGGCGTAGATGCTCATCCAGTGGCGGGCATCCTCGCAGTGAGAGGTCTTCAGGTCCTCTCCCTCGAGCGCGCGTGACGGCCGTGATCTCGCTCTCGGCGCCACTTTCCCGGATTCTAAGGAAAAAGGCTCAACTCAGTTCGCGGAACCGGCAGACCACAAATCTCGGCGGCGCCAGATCTCACAATGTTGCTGATCTTCTTACGCTCAGGCCCGTAGAACTACACAAATGAAGCGGACTCAGGTGAAACGCAGCCGCCCCGACATCGACGCCGCGGTGCGTGGTGGAGATTGGACCCGGGGGATGGAAGGTGAGGGTGTTCCGGGTCACGCCACGATGGACCAGGCGCTCTACTGGAGACAGATCTATACCGAGATCCTGGGCATGGAGGAGAACGTTCTGAAGCGAATCCGCCAGCTGATGGCCACGCAGTCAGGAGCGGTACGCCGCGAGGTCGAGTTGACCAATGTGCCGGTGGTGGTCGCCCAGGCGGAGAGGTTTCGCCAGCGCCTCGGCTACTGGGAGACTCGGGTGCACGAGCTCAATGGAGCAGTTCCGTCCAAGCGTGGGCGCGAAGTACTGGCCACCACATAAGGCAGGTCCTAGTTCCAGTCGTTCGACACCGACGTTGTTGTAACAGAAGCAATTTCCAAGGAGGTCTTCATGAAGGACCAGGTTCGTGGCAAGGCGGAAGAGATCAAGGGCAAGGTCACCGGTAACCGTACCGAGGAGACCAAGGGCAAGTTGAGGCAGCAGGTCGGCAAGGCCAAGCGCACCGTCCGCGATGTCAAGGGCGACGTTCGCGAGAAGAAGAAGTAGCCCGCTCCCCCACCGTTACTTAGAGCCCCGTCCTGGCCGCAGGATGGGGGATGAGTCCACCCATAACGAAGGAGTACCGACATGAGCGAGAAGCCGCAGGAGCCCGAGAAGCCACGGGAGCCGCAGAAGCCGCAGGACCCTCGACCGCAGCACGACCCTCGACCGTCACAGGACCCTC
>PLYD01000267.1 GCA_003151665.1 Candidatus Dormiibacterota bacterium | reverse complement strand
ATGCTGTGGACCCTGCATCTATTGCGGCCGACCGAGTTCAGGTCGGCTGACGTCAGTCATCCCCATACCACCTAGTTGCGTGACTTCAGTGCTCCAATGGATGGATACGGCCAGGGGTGGCGACATGAAGCCCGCCACATGGGCTCAGGGTCGCGGAGGTGGCGGTTTGGGGCCTCGCGCCGCCCGCGCGCCGGACACGCGCTCCCGCAATCGCGTCACCGTCGCCTCGGCAGGCAGCGCGGCCGGCTTCTCGCGCTCCAGGGCCGCACGCCACGCCGGTAGGTCTTCGCCACTGAGCACCAACCGCCTCAATGCGATGTCGATCGGAAACAGCAGGATGGCCAGGATCAGCAACAGCTCGCCGATCGGTTGAGCCGCACGGACCGGTGGCACCGACAGATTGAACACCGATGACAAATCGGTGAGGAGCACGCCCCCGCCAGCCCGTGCGATCGCACTCAAGCTGGCGTTGTCCGTGCCGAGGTTGCGGTACTCCGGCGAGTAGGGGACGACCAGGCCAATGGTGTTCGTGTGCTTGACGACCCCACCAGTGGAATCCGTGACGTGCAGCAGATAGCTCCCGACCTGGTCGGTTGGAAGGTCGCCTTCGAACCGGCCCGGACCTGTCAAGGACAGGGCCAGGTCGACATTTGAAAGGTCGGGTGCTACAGCGCTCACACTGACGGCCGACCCCGATGAGGAGGGGGAGGTGACCAGCAAGTGCGTGTGATCGCCCTGGACCTGAGTCTCAACCTGGAGGGCAGGATCCCCCGCTTGGGGCAGGCTGTATCGGACCAGGTCGCCGAAGAAACGGTTGGCCGAAGGCCACTTCAGCAGGCCGGAGGTCCAGCGACCCTGCGCGTCGCTCGTCCAGGCGACCACCCGGCCAAGCCCGTACTGCCACGTCGCCAACAACGGATCGCCCGAAGGGCTCGTCAGCACCATGTCCGCGGCGGCGCGGGGCGTCGTCGCCACGTACCCGGTGATGGACGGAAACGCGTCAAGTGGTACGCCAGGCAAGATTTCGGCCAGGGACGACAACCGCGGAGTGATGAGTCCCTCGACGATCCACGGCTTAAGCGCCTCCTGGGTCTCCTTGAGGAAGATCTGCGGCACGTCCTGGATGCTGGTGCTCCGGTAGAAGCGCCCGTGACCCCATCCAGCCATCGCCTGCATGAGGGCAGCTCCGCCGAGATCGGACCCGATGGCCACTGTTGAGACCGTGATGCCGTGTCCGTGGATGCCTTCGATGACAGTCTGGTAGTCACCGAGAGTAGCGTCGCCGTCGCCAAGCAGGATGATGTGCTTGAGCGCCGCGCTCGTGTTGGCCAGCTGATCATTGGCGACGTTAAGGTCGGGTATGTAGGTGGGTGGATCGCCCAGGTTCATAGCCTCGATCTGCGCCTTGACCTTGGCCTTGTCTGTCAGCGTGGTGAGCGGAATCACGACTGTTCCCATCGTTCCGTTCGTGACTCCGACCTTGTCCTGAGGCGTCAGCTGATCGATCACGGCCTCGGCGGCGCCACGCACGACCTGATCGCCCTGCTGGCTCTCGCTGCTTTCCAGGACCAACATGACCGCGACCGGCGGCTTCTTTGTGTTCTTCGGCAACAGGATCTGCACAGGCAGCGCCATTTCCAGGGGTGTCCCCGCATAGCCACCGGGGCCGTAGCTGTCGGAGCCTCCGATGACGACCAGGCCGATACCCAGGTCCCGCGTAGCGGCTTGTAACAGCGTCATCCCGTCCGGGCCGAGGCTCAAGGCCGGCACGTTGACAAGCACCACTCCCGAGTACGCCGCCAGGTCGGCCGCGGTGTGCGGCAACAGCGCCGGCGCCACGGTCGTCGTGAGGATGCCGGTGGAGCGAAGCGCGGCTTCCAGGCTCGGGGCGCTGCCGGGCGGGTTCTCGACCAGAAGGACGCGGGGCGGTCCCACGACCTGGATCAACGCCTCGCCGAGATTGTTCTCCGAGTACGTGTCGATGATCGGGTCGATCACCGCCCGCACTGAATGAAATCCCGTCAGCGCCGGCTGGACGGTTTGCGTCAGCGTGGTATCTCCGGCGTGCAGCTGGAGCCGAACTGTGTTGATCAGTGTGTGATCGAGATACCAGCGCACCGTCGCCGCCGTGTCCACGTTGCTGACGACTACGGCTGATACGTCAGCTCGCTGGCCCACAGCCAGCAAGCGCGGGGCGTTGAGACCGTCAATCAACACCTCAGCGCCTTGCGGTACGTTGACCGCCACGGTGTCGACCCGCACGCCCTCGGCTTGAAGCAGGCGAGCTTCGCCGATCGCGTCGCCGAGGTTGGCCCTGCCGTCGCTCACGAGCACGACATGCCGGCGCGTGTCGCCTGGGAGGATAGAAGCGGCCAGCTGAAGAGCGGAGGCGATGTCGGTGTAATGAGGATTCGGCTGGCTCTGGAGGCCGCTGAGCTGGGGATTGGTGCTGACGTTCAGCTCGACCTGCGGATCGCGCCCAAAGCTAATCACCCCGGCGCGGTTGTCCCCCTGGCGCAGCGCGAGGATGCGCTGCACCGTGGCGAGCTCCGTGTCCTGCGCGCTTTGAACGCTTGCCGACAGGTCAGCCACAACAATCAGCGATTGCGCCGAGGGTGTGGTCTGGAGCTGGAACCCCGCCAGCGCGCCGGTCAGCAGCACGACGATCAGCACCCGCAGGCCGAGCGATGTTCCCGCGCGTCGCGGGTTCAGCGGTGGCTTGAGGCGAAGCCAGATCACAACGATTGCCACCAGCGCTAGGAGACCGGCCCCCAAAAAGAGGGGCCGGGTCAGCTCAAAGCCCACGATGGAACGCCAGCCATTCGACCACGACGATGCCAAGTGCAACCAGCGCGATCCAGGGCCAGATCTCGACCTGCCCGCGATGAAGCGCGTGAGTCGTCGCTGTTGTGTTGACCGGCGGCAGGGTGAGACGGTCGGCGGGCTTGAGCTGGGAAATCTGCTCGGAAAACAGATTGACGGTGAACCACGACCTGTCGACATTCCCCGAGACGAGCTGCTCGACCGTGTAGAGACCAGTGAGGTCGGTGTCGCCAAAGGTGGCGATCGAGCTCGTCGCCAGCGTTCGGCGGCTGCCGTCAGGTCGGATGACCGTCACTGACGTCGCGCCCGTCTCCGGGACGATGGTGACGGCCTCGTCAGGATGAAAGCTGTGGCTCGGGACGCTGGGCGGCAGCATCCATTCGCTCAGGTTCTCGACGAGGATCGGAAACGCGATCCGCAGCGGCAGATCCGATTCGTGCAGATCAAAACCGAACAGTGCCTGTCGAAAGGGTTCATCGCGCACCAGCACCAGTGGGGTTTGCAAGCTTGTGATGAGCGGGCGGCCGAATGAGCTGGTTCGGAGATCCTGGCTGCGAGCGATGTGCACGTCACGCAAATCGACGTTGGTCAGAAGCGGGTCACCGGCATCAGTGGCACTGGTCCGGCCGATGCCGACGGCCGATCCGCCGGCCAGCGGGCTACCGGCGGGCGGATCGATCATGATGAATGGACCGTTCGGCAACGACTTTGGTGAAAAGCGATCGAAGATGGTCATCGCGTAAGCCGCTGAGGATTTGTACGCGGCGGGCGCCACGACATCGAGCTGAAGGTCCGTGCGCACGCGTAGCGCCTGCTCCATGAACACGTTGCCCGGAGTGACCAGAAGCACACGAAACGCACGCGGAGCCCTGGCCACCGCCGTGACCGTGTCGTCCAGCGCGAAGACGTCGCCGGCCGTGATGTGAGCAGACACGAGCGTCGCGCCGGTCGGAACCGGAAGCACGAGATCCTCGGCCTGACCACCCGCAAGCGTCAGCGGGCGCACGTCGACCAACCGGCCGTCCGCGCGCCACTCGAGACTGAACGAGCGCGCCTGCTGGCCGAAATTCTGCAAGTGCAAATACCCTGCACGTGACTGGGCTTCGGTGCGGACGACGAGCGAGGTCAGACCTACGTTTTCGCCCGACACGCCCACACGGTGGTACTCCGCCGGAAAGGGCAAGGCGTTCGTGGAATCGGTGCGAAGCGGACCGACGATGCCGTCGCTGAAGACATAGGCACGCGCGTCGTCACCCGGCCTCACCAGGCCGGCCGCCAGCGTCAGAGCAGCTGAGAGATCGGCCTGGCCGTTGGTGGCATTGGTTGCATCCAGGGCACGGTGCAGCGCTTGGCGATCGCCCACCACCGAAGCGATGATCCGCGGCGTCGAGTCCACGGCGATGAGCGTCATCCGATCCTGGGGACCCAGCTGGTCGATGAGCCCGCCGATCTCATTCTTGGCCTCATCCAGGCGAGATGGCTTTACATCGTGGGCTTGCATGGATGCCGACACGTCCAGGAGGACTACCGAATGGCGCGCGAGGCTGGTCCTGGCCGAAAGCGCCGGCTGGACGGCTGCCGCCACGAGAATCGCGGCACCGAGGAGCTGAAGCAGCAAAAGCCAGCTGAACCGAAGGCGCTGCCATGGCACGTTGGCCTGGCGGTCACGGATCTGGTCGGGCCACAGGTTCAGGGCGGGCACGATCCGGGTCGGTCTCCTGATCCGCAGGAAGTACAGCGCGATGATGGCCGGCAGGGTGAGCGCGAGGAACCCCGCGGCCGGCACCAAAAAGCTCATGACAGCAGACCGAGCTTGCGCAGCGTGCGAAGCACCATGTCATCGATCGGCTGATCGGTTGAAAGCCGCGCATACCGAAGGCCGCGGCGGTGAGCTGAGCTCTCGATCTCGTGCGTGCGGTTCGATAGCGCTTCGAGATATGCACCCTGCGTCACCGGGGTGGAGGTGAACTCTCGCTCCACTCCCGTCTCCGAATCTCTCAGACGTGCGTCACCTGTCCAGTCCGGCGCGATCTCCTGCGGGGCCAGGAGCTGCAGGACGGCTCCCTCCTGGCGGGCGCGGCCCAGAGCGGCGATTGCGGAGTCGATGGACGTCTCGCCCAACCCGTCGCTGATGAGGACGGTCATGCCGGGCCGCTGCTTCCCGATCGGCCAGACCAGCCGCGCGTAGTCGGTCTGGCCTCCGACAGGAAAGGACTGCAAGCGTGAGAACAGCTCGGCGACCGCGCGGCGGCCGCGATATGGCGCGCCACCCGAGGTGGGGCCCTCCGCAAATACGGTGAGGCGCACGCGGTCGAGCGCTGCCAGCGCCACGTAGGCGATCGCCCCAGCCAGCCGCTTGGCGGTCAGCGCCTTGTTCGGCTGGCCCCAATCCATGGAGCCGCTCAGGTCCACGAAGATGCTGAGCGGCAGCTCTTGCTCCGCGACGAAGAGTCGCAGCATGTAGCGGTCGAGGNNACGAGGCGTGCGTAGGCGTTCCAATCGATGAGGCGGAAATCGTCGCCTGGCGTGTAGTTGCGAAAGTCCGCGAATTCCACCGAGCGGCCGCGAGCGTTCGATCGGCGTTCGCCGCCCATCTGGCCGCTGACCGCACGGCGCACCTGCAGCGCGAGCGCTTCGAGCCGGCGCAGAAGCGGGGGATCCAGCAGGGCCGCCATGGCTAAGAGCCGGCGGTTTCTTTGGTTGTGCGCTCCAGGACTTCGTCGATGATCTGGTCGGTCGTGATTCCGTCGGCTTCCGCTTCGAACAGCAAGAAGACGCGGTGCCGCAGTGCCGGACGTGCCACTGCTACTAGGTCCTCGAACGCCACGTTGTAACGGCCTTCGAGCAGAGCACGGACCTTGCCTGCGAGGACCAACGTCTGAAGGCCGCGCGGGCTCGCGCCGTACCTGACGTAACGGCGCACAGAGTCGAGCTCGGTTCGGTTGGGGTGCGTGGCGATGATCAGACGCGCCGCATAACGCAGCACGTGCTCGGCGATCGGAACCTCTCGGGCGACTCGCTGCGCGGCGACGATCGACTCCGCGTCTCCGATCGCGTGCAGCTCTGGCGTCGTTGCNNGCGGATAGGTGCCTTCGAGCTCGATAGGGTTCTGAGTGGCGAGCACAAAGAAAGGGACGGGGAGGCTGCGCGTCTCGTTGCCAACGGTGACCGTGCGTTCCTGCATGGCTTCCAGCAGCGCGCTCTGGGTCTTCGGTGTCGCCCGGTTCACCTCGTCGGCGAGGACGAGGCTGGCAAAGATGGGGCCAGGCTGATATTCGAACTCTCGGCGCCCGGAATCCTCGCGGATGATGTTGGTACCGACGATGTCGGCCGGCATCAGGTCAGGTGTGAACTGGATCCGGGAGAAGCTCAGGTCGAGCGCCTGGCCGAGCGAGCGGACGAGCATCGTCTTGCCGAGGCCCGGTACTCCTTCGAGGAGGATATGGCCGCCGCCGATCAGTGCGATGACTGTGTCGCGCAGCAGTTCCTTTTGGCCGACGATCAGCCGACCCAGCTCGGCTTCGAGACTGGTGGCCAGGTCCGTGACCTTCTTCGGGTCGACCCGCGGCTCCTCTGCGATCACGAGGCGCCCAGCGACGAGAAGTACTCGCGAACCAGGTCTTGTTCGCTGCCGGGTATGAGGCTCTGGTTGGTGGCGTCGAGGGCAGCTTGCCGGTAGGCCTGGACCACCTGCGTGTAGGGGGTGAGCGGGACATCCTGGCCAGGCCCCAACGGGGTCGGATCGTTCTCGAGCTGGCCAGGAACCGGCTGGCCGGGTACGAAGAGCTTTTCGCTCGGCTTCGCCCCCTGGCCGCTGCCCGACCCGCTGCCACTGGCGCCGGTGCCACCCGTACCACCAGAACCACCGCTGCCGGTGCCGCTTCCACTGCCGGTGCCGTTCGAGTTTCCGTTGCCGTTCCCGGCGCCCGGCGACGCGCCGCCGTTCCCACTCGCCGCGCCCGCCCCGGCCGCGTCGCGATCCGCTTGCGCCGCCAGCCCTTGCCGCGCCGTCTCGAGGCCATTGATCGCCGAGGCAACCTGCTGGTCGGTGTTCTGCTGAGCCTGCAGCGAATCAAGCTGACCCGCCAGGTCGGTCAGCGCGGCGGCGGCGGCGGCGGAGTCTCCAGAGGACAGCGCGCTTGAAGCGCTCTGCAGCGAGGCCGCCATCGCCGGATCCGACGCATGCTGCGCAGCGGTCGCCAGGGCTTGAGCGAGCTGAGCGCGCTCCTGTGGCGTGAGGCTCTGGAGCTGCGACGCAAGCAGACGGAGTGCTTGGGCGCCTTTGGACGGGCTGGCGGTCAGGGCCTGCCCCGCAGCCTTTCCGGCTTTTGTCGCGCTGAGCGAGCTGGCCAGGTTCTGCGCCGTGCTGGTGCGAGCAGGTGTTTGCGGATCAGAGAGTTGCAGCAACTGCTGCTCCGCGGGCGATATCGCTTGCAGTGCCTGGCGCGGGTCAGGGGCTTGCCGAATCTGCTTTTGGGTGTCGGTAAGGATCTTCTGCACCTTCGGATCGGCCGGCGTTGTGCTTGCCGCGATCTTGTTCTGGACGTCCTGGACGGCGGTGGCTGCCCTGGCCTGGCTTGCTGCGTCAGCCTGTCGCTGCGCGAGCAGCTGGTCCATGGGATTCGGGAGGACCGCAAGGAGAACCGCGGCTGCAGCCACGATGGCGAGCACCCCCGCCTCCCTCTTGCTGAGATGTATTGGAAAAGCCCGCGCGAGGCGATTTCCCTCGGCGTGTTCAAGCGCGTCCCGGCGAAGAAGATCGTCCATCAATCCGCTTGATGCCCGCCGCTCCCACGCAGTCGAAAGGCGCTCCTTCAGGCCGAGGCCCTGGTCCGCACGCCGCATCAACGCGCCGGGCCCAGGTCTGCTGACGATCCATGCCGTGGCAGCCACAACAAGCATGACTGGGATGCCCACTGCAGCCAGCTGGACTCGGGGCTCGAAGGGCACAAGCCTGGTGACCAGGAGCACGACGCCGATCCACGCAGCGGCGCCGAGCATCGCGTGCATCAAGAAGGGGGGGACGCTCGATCTGGCATCCGATCGACGCAAGGCAGCGACCACCGCTTCGAGGGAGCTCATTCGCTCACCACTGGAGCACCTTGACTTAGATTCCTCCGTCGCCAGGGCAAGCGCCGTACGGGTGGCAAGATAAAGGCGCTGGCAAGGAGGGCGACGAGACAGATTGCAAGTTGCATGACGATGGTCGCCTGCCAGTATTGCCAACCCTCGAAAAAGCCGCTTGGAACCGTTCCAGTTCCCGCCTGCGCGCTTTGCACAAAGCCGCTGGTGCTGACCAAGCCGCCAGAAGGGCTACCGGTTGAGTAGCAACTGGTGCCGCCACCCGGAGCGCTCTGGCAAACGGTATTTCCTGACCCGCCGCCGACAACGGTGTTGGGATACCGAACCCCATAGGTTGAGAGGAACGACCCGTCGCCCGCGATCCACGCCAGGGAAATGACCGGGCTGAGGTACGTGAAAGCTGGCGGGGCCGGGGCTTTCGTCGCGCTCGGGTCGATTTGGGTTGGAAAGAAGAGGCCGAACGCCAACGTTCCCACGATGAGCACGAACGCTGCCACATATGAAACGACAGTGGCCACCAGCGAGCGCCGCAACCAGGTTGAGAACAAGATGCCCATCACGCCAAGCGTCAGGGCTGTGACCAACGTGACCAGGAAGGCATACACGACCTGGTCGAGCTCGATACCGCCGAACAGGAAGACGAGGCTGAAAATCGGTATCGACAGGATGAGCAGCAAGACAACGAAGGACATTGACGCCAGGAGCTTGCCCCAGATGATCGAGAAGGGCGGTATGCGCGTGACGAAGAGCAGGTCGATGGTCTGGCGCTCGCGCTCGCTGCTGATGGCGCCGGCCGTGAGCGCAGGCGTGACGAACGCGAGCAGGATCACCTGGAATCCGATCAGAGCGCTGAACAGAATCTGGCCGTAGTTGCCGCCGCCGGTAATTCCGGAGTTCGCGTATGCCATCACCGAGAACACTGCGAAGCCAAGGCCGCCGATGAGGAGTATGTAGACCATCATCGCCACGGGCGATCGCCACGTCCGCATCCGCGAGCGGTACTCCTTGGCCACGATTGGATTCCAAAACGCCGTCGCTACCCGGTTCATCCGACTTCGTCCGAGGTTGCGCGCATGAAAGCTTCTTCGAGCCCGCCGTCAACCTGGCTGAAAGCCGACACTTTGATTCCACCTGCGGTCAACGCCTGGAGGATCTCCGCGGCGGTCGAGTCGTCCCCTTCATAAGTGGCCTCGATGGCGCCGTTGGCGATTTCAGTGTGGCTGACTGACGCAAGCGGCTTGAGGATCTCCAGCGCAGCCTCACTGTCGCCGACGACCGCGATTCGCACACGGCGGCCGGCCGAGAGATGCTGAATCACCTCTTGTACCGAACCGGTGGCGCGCATGCGCCCGTGGTCGATGATGCCGATCATCGTGCATAGCTCGGTGAGCTCGGGAAGGATGTGGCTCGAGATGACGATCGTCTTGCCCATCCTGCGTAGCTCTTTGAGGATCTCGCGCATGTCGACCCGCGCCCGCGGGTCGAGACCGGACGCCGGCTCGTCCAGCAAGAGCACCACCGGATCATGGACCAAGGCCCGCGCCAGGCACAGCCGCTGCTTCAAGCCGCGGGACAGCGTATCGACGAGTTGGTCGCGCCGCTCTGTGAGCCCGATGAGCTCGAGCAGCTCGGCCACGACCTTGGTGCGCCTCTGCTTGTTTTGGCGGTAACACGCGGCGTAGAAGTCGAGGTATTCGGACACTGTGAGCTTGTCGTAGACCCCAAAGAAATCGGGCATATAACCCAGACGGCTGTGGACCAAGTCCGGCTGCTTGGCAACGTCCACTCCGCCAATCGATGCATGACCGCCGGTCGGCTCGAGAAGCGCGGCCAGTATCCGCAGGGTTGTCGTCTTGCCGGCGCCGTTCGGGCCGACAAAGCCGAAGATCTCGCCTTCCGGCACTTCGAAAGAGACGTGATCGAGAGCAGCTCTTTTCCCGTAGACCTTGGTGAGGTTCTCTGCCGTGATCACTGCACGGTCCCCGTCAACGAGATCGATCCAAGCAAGACCTGCGTGCCGGTGGCTACAACCTGGAGTCGCAGCTCGCCTGAGGATGGATTGATTGCTGCGATCGGGAGCGCGGTGACGCCGTTCGGGTTGTAGTCAAGCGGAACCCAAGCTGATTGCTGCCAATCCCAGACTTTGGCCGGGAGGTTTGAAGTTGAGCCCGGAGCTGGGCCCTTGGGACTCGAAACCGTCGAGTCCAGTGACGCTGTTGCCAGGTGGGCTCCTAGAGCGAGGTTCGGTGTGAAGTCGTACGTCACGGTGCCGTTCTGCAACAGCACCGCGCCCGGCGACGCAGGCTGAGTGTCGCCCTCCATGTCGGTGAAGCGGCTCGTGACCATGCCCGCGGGCAGCGAGCCGGCACCGATCCCGCTGACTTGCAGCGGTAGCACGACGGCGGTCTCAGTGGTCGTGTGCGGCCGGCTCCCCGCGATCGTGACCTCCTGGCCTGGCTGCTTTGTCCACGCCACGACCATAGGAACGATCGTTGGCGAGTTGCCGTACATCGATCCGGAGAGCAATGACAGGATGGTCGTCTTCTCGAACGCCTCGCGATCAGCGTCGGCTGATTGCGAGGGCAGCGGCGCGCCATTGGAGTAAAAGCTGTTCGGGTAGATGTTCATGACAGCCGGCGGCCCTATGAACATGTTCGAGAGTTTGGGCGTGACCTCGTAGGTGGCGGTGGCGCCTGGCGCCAACGTCGGAAGTATCTGATAACCGTCGCCCGCGAGAACCACCGCATCGGTGAAGGGCATGCTGGAAAGGTTCCGGATCGTGCCCTGCAGCTTGCCGTTTGCAAACGATGCGGTTGCGCTCAGCTGTGGCGCGGTGACCACGCTTTCGGTGGCGAATCCCCGCAGCGTGTAAGCAGTCATCGCCGGAAGCGTTATCGAGTTGTCGGCGCCGACGCGGATGACGTCGGAGCTGATGCCGCCGCTGTATGAGCCGGTAGGTGCGATCAACACCGGCGCACCCGAGACGCTGACGCTGTAGTCACCGCGCGTTGGGGTGAGGATGCCGGTGTATGACTCCTGGTAGGCACGGTCCCAGCCCGGCTGCAGGTGAATGATCGAGACCTGGTTTGTCTGCGTGGAGCGACCCTTGGTGAAAACGCCGGTGCCGAACGCACCGGCTGACGCGACGATTGCGATCACCGGCACGGTGACCCAGGCCAGAGCGCCGCGGTGGAGGGCGCGCAGCACGAGATAGTTGATAGGGCCGACCAGCAGCACGTATGCGAGGACCAGGAGCCCAATCACGACCAGTGAGGGTAGGTCGAGCGCGGGCAGGTTACCCAGCGCTTGCGAAAGAGCGCTGCTGCGTTCTGACACCGAGATGCCCGAGGAGCCGAATGGACCTACGAAACCCTGCCCAAGGTTCTGAGAAGTTGCGAAGACGCTGCGCACGAGGATCTGTCGGAGCAGCACGCTGGCACCGCTCCAGCTCGCGATTGGATCCTGGTTCCAGTCGAACGTCGCCAGGGTCACCGATCCGCTGCCCACGAACCTCTCTGCCAGCAAGGGCCGGTTGCCTTCAGACAGCCAGGCACGCGCCCCTGCGGGGAGTGCTCCGGTGGCGATCTCCACGCGCGACAAGTTGCCCAGCTCCGGCGACGAGGTGAGGATGGTCGTGCCGTCGATCTGCACCGGCAGGATCGCCGAGGACACGCCCGCGAGAGTCTTGCGCCAGGAAGCGCCAGTGCCCAGCAAGAGCTCGCCGCCGTTCTGCACGTAGTCCGTGACGGCGCTGCGCTGGGCGGCGGTCAGCGTGTCGGTGGCGAAGTCGTCAATGACGAGCAGGTCGAAAGCGCGGAGCAGAATTCCCGAATCGCCGACGTCCTCGAGTGACAGGTGCACGACGTTGGCCGAGATGCCTCCTGGATGGACGGCCGAAAAGCTGTCAAGCGCGGCGGCCTGGTCGGATAGGACACCGATCAGGACGGTGGCTGGCGCGCTCGTCTGCGAGTCAGCCGACGCGAGCACTTGACCGTTCGCCACGATACGGACGGAGACGACGGAAGGCGCCTGGTCTTCGACCAGATAGGTCCGCAGGTGCTTGGTGGCGCCGGCGGGCAGGCTGAGGTGGGACTGATAGATGACCGATTCGAGCGGCTGGCCGTTGTTCGGATTTGAGCCGCTACCAGTGGTGACCTCGAGCGTGGCTTCGACGTCCGGGCCCTTGTTGGTCAGGTCGATGGTCACCGGCATCCACTGTTGGGCCTTGACGAACCCCGAGTAACCGACTTTGAGGACGATGGACAGTGGGTTCGTGGCTGCCTGGGTGGCGTTCGAGGCGGCAAGAAGGGTCAGCGCCGCCGCCACGAAGGCGAGGGCCGCGCGAGCTGACGCGCGCCGGCGGCTAGCTGGCATCTGTTCCTCTATATACGGGCCGGTGGCGAGAATGGTAACGGTGCACGTAGCGCGTCAGGTCCATTTGGGGCTCTTTGCTCGGTTCATCTCTCATGGGCCGCCGAAGGTGAAACGATCGGCTCCGCGCTCGGGCCGACAGGAGGCCAGAAGATCCGCCTTGCGGGCAGTCGGCTTGTCCAACTCGGCGGATGGGCAGAAGGTTTACCAGCTGTCCGGTGGCGAGCAGCAACGGGTTGCGATAGCGCGTCTGATGCTCAAACCGTGTGATTTGGTGCTGGCTGACGAGCCGACGGGCTCATTGGACACGACCAACGCAGACTTGGTTCTGGCGATGCTCCGAGCGTTGAATGCTGGCGGGAAGACCATGATCATCGTGACCCATGACGATCGCGTGGCTGCCGTGTGCGATCGGGTGGTCGCCCTGCCCGATCCTCGGAGTGCCATCGAGCCTTCGGAGTCCGGCGGTCGACGTCAGACTTGATGAGCGTACCGAGTTAGGCGAGGGCTTTCGTCTGGTGGTCTCGCCGGCCGGATTCTGACGTTCGCGGCTCGGACGATGAGCGGGTCACTTCGGCCGCCGAACGCTGAAAAGAAGTCGCAGACCATTGAAGTCCTAGAGCATTGAGCCTGCCGATTTCAGCCGCTGCCTTCCAGTGAAGCGCTGCTAAATCAACATCTCCGAGCTCGTACAGTGAATCTGCGCAGGCCATATGGCAGTCGCGAAGTCGATCGGGCATCTCGAGTGCCTCGAGTGTGCTGATCGCCGAATCGAAGTGTTCGCCTGCCAACTTAAGGTTCTTCTGCCGAGCCTCAAGTTGCCCCAGGAGGGTGTATGCGTTGGCGACAACAACTTGTTCCCCGACCGCATTACCCACTTCCAGGGCTTCGAGGAGCTGTTGGCGTGATAAATCCAGATCACCTCGTCGCAGACTGACCTCGCCGAGATTGGTCAATATGTACCCTCGACCGCGCCGATCTATTTGCAGCGCACTTGATCCAGCGAGGGCCGAGCGAAAGTGCTGCTCTGCTGAGTCGAGCTGGCCCTGGTGGAGCAGCAGATCACCCAGATCATTTTCTAGCCTGTACACGGCGCTTAGATCGGACTCGATTGAATACAGCGCGAGCGCTTTGTCGAACTGCTGGCGTGCTTTGATTGGCTGCTGCATGCGCTGAAAGGCGGTGCCTAAGCCGTGGTGCATCTTGGCCAATTGAAGAAGGTCCTTCACGTCGCCGGCGGATACGACCGCTGCCTCGTAGTACTTAACAGCCTCGCCCCAGGCATGGGCGACGACGTACATATTGGCGAGATGGCCAAGGATGCGGGCCTCGGTCTGGCGTGGTTTGGGATCAAGTCGGCGGCAACGAACAAGCGCTTCACCCGCGAGAGCAATAGCCCTCGGATCCTCCATAAGGCCAAGGGCCGAGGCCTCCCAGTCCAAAGCTTCGACGGCCAACCATTCGTCGCTGTTCTCAAAGACTGTTCGGGCTAGACGAAGGTGCTCAATGGCTTCGGTCGGGCGAACGAGACGGCAATACGACTGACCGATATAGAAGTGGATCAAAGCGGTGTCTTCGTCGGAGCGTTGATGTGCGAAGAGGGCCGGCGCCAATTCCAGGACCGTTTGAAAATCGCGCATCGCCACCAGCCGCTCAAGCTCGTCAAGCTCTCTCTTGCGTGCGGTCAATTCTGGAGCGCCATCAGGTCGCAACAAAAAAAAGCCGACCGGCTTGCGGGTCTTACGCGCGATCAACTCAAGGGTCTCAAGCGACGGCCGGGATCGACCCTTCTCGATTAGGTGGATGGCCGTCCGACTGATTGTTTGGCCAGCGACCTGGGCCAGGCTGAGTCTTGCCTCTTGCCTTGCTTGACGGACGGAACCTTCGCGAACGTCAACACCCTTGCGCCGGCCACGATGCTTACCGTCGAGCATGGCGGTGAGCATACCGCCACACTCGACAGTCCGCTAGCCGAAACCTCAGTGACTTTACTTGGGGGTCGGCCCGATCGAATCAGCCAGCACCGGCGCAATCGCCAGCGCCAAGCCAATCACGGACAGGCAAAGCGACAGGATGAACCTACGCATGAGCGCACCTCCTTGTTGTGATGGGCGGAGTGTCCGATGAGTTAACAACGCTGTCAACTCATCGCTGGTGATCGCTCCCGGGAGACGCGCGCTGGAGGATCTCAGGAGGAGGCGCTACATAGCTAAGGCTGACTTAGAGCTAGATCGCGGCCCGACCTCAAATGCTGTCGATAATGGGCAACTATCAAGCGCTTAGTGGACCCCCGGATTCCCGTTTCTTTGGCGCCACGCCGGCTGAAATTACGTTGTATAATTCAGCAATGGTCATCACACGCAAGATCCGTAAAGTCGGGAACTCGCTGATGATTCCTCTTCCGCCAGAAACGATCTCTGAGTCAGGCTTCAAGGCCGGGATGGAAGTGGCGATAGGCTCTCGGCCTGGCCATGTTGATCTCGACCCCGCCGGCATTCCAGACAAGTGGGTGATTGAGTTCACCGCCCGCTTTACTGAGCGATACCGAGAAGATCTAGCTGAGCTTGCCGACCTCTGAGAAGGGGCGGGTCGGGCCCCTCATCAGCCTCGAAGAGCTGGTCTGGATGCACACGGTCGCTGTGGCGGAGTTCGGCGGATCGCAGGGGATTAGGGATCGCGGTTTGCTCGAGTCAGCCATCGCCCGCCCGCTGGCCTCGTTTGGAGGCAAGAATCTATACGACACTCAATTCAAGCGAGCCGCGGCCTTAGCTGAGAGCTTGGTACTGAACCACGGGTTTGTTGATGGAAACAAGCGGACAGCGATGTACGCGATGGCGGCCTGGCTGGAGCGTGAAGGTTACGTGTTCGAGGCGGCGAGGGGAGAGCTGCGCGGCCTTGCTCTCTCAATCGCCGCCCATGAGCTCAGTACAGAGCAGGCCGCTACTTGGCTCGAAAAACGCTCAAAGCCGATTTGAATCATGTTGCCCTGAGTTCAGTGCGCCTCGGGCAAGGTTAGAGACGTAAAGTCCTCCACGGCGGAACTGGGTCCCGCCCAACCTGTTGTTGCTGCAGATGTTCTGGGAGAAATCAGATAGTCGGGTGAGTGCGAACGACTATACAGTTGGCGCTTCGGTGGCAACTGTGGCGACCACGAACCCGATTGCGGTTGATTCGGCTGCTCATGCGAGCCGAGGATCGCGACGCGATCCCAGCCAACCTTAGGAAAAGCGCCTTCTCCTAACGTGACCTCGCAAGCCTCTGGCATCGCCATCGTCTGCGCGCTCCTTTTTTTGGAAGAAGCCGGCCTCCCAATCCCAGTGGCACCCGGAGAAGTTGTGCTAATCGGGGCCGGAATTCTGGTCGCAAGTGGATCTACTCCGGTCTGGTTGATGGCCCCACTCGCATATCTGGCCGTGATCTGTGGCGTGCTGACCGGCTACGCCTGGGCGGGGCGGATCGGGCCGAAACGGGTGCACGCGCTCGCCGCTCGGCTGCACGCCGGGGGGCCGTACGATCGAGCCGCTGCGAGGCTCCGAAAGGCCTCACCACTCCAGGTTGCCGCTTCCCGACTCTTGCCCGGGCTCCGCGTCTACACGTCTTTGGTCGCCGGCGCGGTAGGCCTGAACCTCGCCAGGTTCATGACTGGAGTGCTGCCGGCGAGCGCGCTTTGGGTCGTGACCTTCATGGGGCTCGGACTTTTCGTAGGCGCCCCCGTGGAGCGATTGCTCGGCCGCTTCGAAGCCTATGGTTTGCGAGCGGCAGTAGTCGTTATCGTGGTGCTTGTCTGGGTCGTGGCCGCGCGCTGGATGCCGGCCGCAAAGCCTTCCACAGCCGCAGATCCCGGTCGTGGCAGGTGGCGCCTGGCGGTCGCCTTCGGTCTCGATCT
>PLYD01000168.1 GCA_003151665.1 Candidatus Dormiibacterota bacterium | reverse complement strand
CTTCAGAGCGGGCAGCTGGACCAGGGGCCTGGCATTGTTCCGCTGGGCTACTCGTCGACCAGTCACCTTGGTTATCTGGGCGTGCAGATGGCGACCATTCAGAATGGCGCAGCCCAATTTATGGGCTCGATCTACACAGCCACCTCAGATCCTACGAATGCCACGGTCACAGCTTGCAGCAACTGCGCGTCCAAACCGATGCCGACTAACGGCATTCCCTAGCCGCAGACCAACGAGCGGGCCCTGGTTCGCTGGGGCCCGCTAGTCCGACGGTTGAGGTAGGTCGGGCGGCTCGTCCGGTGCAGCCGGCGGAGCTGCGGGAGCTGGCCATTCGACTGACCGCGGGGGCGCCGGCGGAGGCGCTGGCGCCGGTGGTGTCGGGGGCGCTGCCGCGGGAGGCGACACATAAGGCTGGGCAGGCGGCACTGGCTGGGCCGGTGCGTCCCAAGTAGGAGACTGGCCCGGCGGCACGTAAGGCTGAGCCGGCGGTAGAGGCTGGACTGGCGCGTCCCAAGCCGAAGGCTGAGCGGGGTTTCGGGGCGGTACCGGAGCGGAACCGGCGGTTGGGAATGGGGCCATGTAGTCGGGTCGGGTCGCGCGGTGAACCACTGTTGCCGCCGAGGTCGGTGGCGTCGAGCGGCGCCGGCTCAAGAACCAGTAAGCGAGAAGTCCGAGCAGCCCGATGATCGCGATGATCGGCAGGAAGACGAAGGGCGGCCGGGTGATGATGTCGAGCCCGCTGAGGCCTGCTCCACCAGACCGTACGCCGGAGGCCTGCGGGGTCTCCGTGGCCGCGGGGGTCGGCGTCGACGTGTCGGCGGGCGAGGGGGTGACGCCCGGCGTCGGTGTCGGAGGTGCCTGGAGGGTGAAGGTCGCGCATGGATGCGGCTGAACGCTCGCGCAGAGCTTGTGCACCTTTGGTTTGTCGCCGGCGTATGGCTTGATCACCTTGGTGAAAGCGCCGTTGCCGTCGGTCACCACTGAGGTGGCGACGTGGGTGGTTACGTCCCAGTACAGCGTCATGCTCTCGTTTTTCAAGAACTCCTGGCCGGTCACCGTGACGCTGGTGCCGGCTGTGCCGGCCGTCGGCTGCATACCGATGTTGGCGCCGATCGGGAGCGGGGCGTAAACCGTCGCCGCAGGCCCGGTCGCGCCCTTTGAGTTGGTGGCGGTGACCTTGAACGTGTAGGTGACGTTAGTGGCGATGTTCAACGCGACGAACGTGGTGGTCTGGCCGTCGAGCTGGTCGCTGGTGCCGCCAGGGCTGACCGTGACCGTGTAGTGGTCGATGGTGGGCGCCGAGCCATTGGAGGTTGGGGGCGTCCACGACAGCGTCATGTTGCCTGCACCCGGCCCGGAGGTCGCAGCCAGGTTGGTGGGAGCCGTCGGCGGTATCACTTTTGGCGTGGCGGTCGTCCGGGCGGCCACTCCATAGCCCGAGGCATTGGCCGCCTGGACGGCGAATGAGTAAGTGGTCCCGTTGGTGAGCCCCGTGACCACGAGATTGGTGCTCGTGGTGCCGGTTCTGGTGGCCCCGGGTGAAGTGATAACTCTGTACTGGGTTATGGGTGCCCCGGAGCTGGGGGCGCTCCAGGTCAGAGAGACCTGGGAGTCACCCGCGGTCGCCTTCAGATTCCTTGGCGCAGACGGCACGGCTGGGGTCGGCGCGGCATGGGCAGCCATCGCGGACAGGGCGAAACCAAATACCGCTGCAGCCGTGACGGCGCGTGACCAGAACTTCATCCGCAGCCTCGGAGGGTACCAAAGAGGCTCAGACCGGTGGCCAGGGCACCGACCAGGCAGAGGTCGGCTCGGGGAACCGCCAGGTCGGGTCGAGGACCCCGCGCAGGCGGCGCTTGAGCACGCGCACCTCGCCCGGGCGAAGCAGCTCGCCCAGCTCATCGGCGAGGGTTCCCTTCTCGACGTCTATCAGCGCTCGCTCCAGGTCGGCGCAGAGCTCGGCTGGGAGAGGCTCGCCCGAAAAGTCCCAGATCACCGTCCTGAGCTTGGGGTCGGAGTGGAAGGTCAAGCCGTGGTCGATCACCCAGATCCTGTCCTGGGCATCGAACAGGCAGTGGCCGGACTTTCTGTCCGCGTTGTTGATGATCACATCGAACAGAGCGATGCGGCGCCAGGCGTCGCGCTGGTGCGACTGCTCCGAAAGAAAGTGCCGCCGGTCCGCCTCCACGTAAAGCTGCATGGCGCCGACTCCATGGGGCGCCTGGTCTCGCACCACCGTCGGAGGGATTCGCGGCCAACCCAGCACCTTGCTCAGCCGGTATGCGGCCACCTCCCTCTGATAGAGGGTCCCTGCTTCGAAATCCCAAAGAGGCGACTCGCCTCGTGCCGGCTTGTACACGGCCAGGAGGCCGGCGGGCTCGTGCGGGCCCAGCTGCGCCAGGAAGGTGTAGTTCGACGCACCCTGAAGGATGCCGAGCAGCTCCAGCTCCGGCAGCTCGACCAAGAGGCGCTCCGCCGCATCGGCCTCCGGCGGGAGGCCGGTGGAACGCCCGCGGCTAGAAGATCGGTCTGGCACCGTTGAGAACCGGGCAGGGATGGCCGGCGGGATCCATCGGCAGCCCGCAGCGGG
>PLYD01000072.1:49613-74762 GCA_003151665.1 Candidatus Dormiibacterota bacterium | reverse complement strand
TTCCACACCTCTTGACAAAGGCTCAACCTTGGGTAGGAAAGCGGCAGCGTCGCGACGCGGCGAAAGGCCAAAGGCGACAACAGTACCGGCACTAGGCTCGCCGAAGCCCATGGCCAGCTGCAGGAACGTCGTCTTGCCCGCGCCGTTGGGTCCGACCAAGGCGACGATCCGGCCCCCGGGCACGTCGAGGGTGAGGTCTTTGAGGGCCCACGTGCGCCCATAACGCTTCCCGAGCCCGCGAGCCTCGAGCACATTCACGACGCCACCACTTCATCTATGGCGTACTGCCGGCTCGTATCTGCGAACAGTGCCTGCACGCCCTCGGCGTCTAGACCTGCGTCCTTGGCGTGGCCGAGCCATCGCAACAGCTCCCGCCGAAGTGCGGCTTGGTCGTGTGATGATGGCCCGCGCAACTCCATCGCCACAAAGACCCCGGTCCCAGGCCGACTCTCGAGGAGACCCTGCATCTCCAGGTGTCGGTAGGCCTTCAGCACCGTGTTGGGGTTGATTGCAAGTTGAGCCGCGACGTCGCGGACGGTCGGTAGCCGATCCCCCATTTTCAATTGGCCGAGGCGGAGCGCATGCGTGACCTGCTGCACGAGTTGCAGGTACTGGGTCAACCCCGAGGCCGTGTCCTTGCGAAAGGTGATCGCGCCTGTAGTACCTCGCGAGTGCACTAGTGTCATAGATCACTAGGACACTAGCACGGTCGCCTTTATTTTGTCAAGGAAGGCAAAGAAAAGGCCGGAATCGTATTCGAAACCGGCCTCGGAGTCTTCCCTAGAGCGGGTTACTTGTCCTCGATCTGGTTGTACATCACGCGGATTGAACATCAGGCTCTTAACAGCGCCTAACGTGCCGCCTGATGGGGATTTGGACTTTTGCCACCCCACGAGGCCTTGCCGAAGGTTCGATCGCCGATTGCAGAACTAGCGGTCGTCGCGAACGGCGATACGTATTTCAAGCTGACACATGCTGTCGATAACGGATTCGATATCGCCAGCTTTCGATCGCAAGGCGACGTCCGTTCTGGTCTGGGACCGGACTTAGGGTCGCTGGTCGGCGGGAGCTTGAATCTGATGACCAGAATCGACGACCACGACTTGCACTCGCTGAACGGAGTTATTCAGGACCCCCTCGAGATTCAAATTTTGCTGGGTCGGCTGGACATTGCCTGCCCCATCCGTAGCGCGCACGCAGAGCTCGTACTCGCCAGGCTTTGTCGCATCCCAGACATAGCTCCATGAGCGCCACGCATAAGGTGATACCGAATTCCCGAGCGTGGCCGCAGTCCACGTTAGACCTCCGTCCACGCTGAGTTCAACTTTCGCAATAGGTGCGCAACCAGACCATGCGCGACCGGTAAGGACCTCCCGAGCCAGTCCTAAAAATCGAACGCGAGACATAAAGTCCGGAATCCCCGGCGGCACCATCAGCGCTCGCGGAAGAACCCGCGTAACTGGCACGCCAGGGTCATCGTCCGAAAGGCGGTAGTGGTAGGCGGTTGCCTGCTGATAGCCAAGAAAGGTGTCATCGAGCAGAGTGATCGCGCGAAGCCATTTGACATGGGCCATCCCATACCAGCCTGGGACGATAAGCCTCAGCGGGAAACCGTGCTGCGGAGCCAATGGTTGCCCGTTCATGGCGTAAGCGAGCAGGATTTCGTCGCGACGACATTCCGCAACTGGCAGGCTTCGCTCGTACTGCTGCTCGACATCGCCTTGCATGCCCCGATCGAGTCCCGTGAACACGACATCGCCCGTGTGGTTGAGGGGCTCGGCCTCGTCCAGTAGGCGTCGTAGGGGAGTACCCGTCCATTCGGCCGTTCCAACTGCCTCGACCAGCCACGGCTGGCTCAGCGGGCGAGGTAAAAGCCGAGCCCGGCCGTTGCCAGCGCACTCGAGGGTCACCGCGATCGTTGTTGACGGTCTGGCTTTCAACTGTTCCAGGGTTAGCCGCATGGGGTTGCGTACACGGCCGCCGACGGTGAGAGTCCAATCGTTGGGATCAACGGCTGGAATATCGAAGTGGATCAGCAGGTAGTGGAGGCCAATCGGAGTGATCGCATACCGGAGGGCCTCGAGCGGCATGGAATGGTTGCGAACCGCGAGTTGCAGCTCGCTTTGCGTGATTTCGGGAACGTCAATCAGGGTTCCCGCCGGAAGCGAATCGGTGACCCTCCCAGTCAAGCCTTATTTCTCCCAGGCAGCAGCAACGTCGAACTTACTGTAATTCAACCAGGCGCCGCCGTCGGTGCCCCATGGGCGACATACACGGACCGCAGCAGTATGTGGTTCGAAAGCTTTCCGGCTTTCGGCTATCGTCACGGTCAACCAACGCGAGATCCTGCCAGGTGCTCAGCGGAGGATTTGGGAAGAGCAATCCAACGCGACGAGGGCCTAGCGGGATGGCCTGCAAATCCTAACCAGACTCTTGGATGCGGCGGCTGGGCCCATCCCGATTTGGTGCCGTCAAGGGCATCATTCGAAAGTGCTTAAGGTATCCGGGCTGGCGCGGTTGCGTCGATGGCTTATTGGCACGCCCACTGAAAGCTCATCGCGCGATCCGGGCTACCCGGCCTGCGCTGTCCGGCGGTTCTGAATTGCACCGACATGCTGCTCGATCGATGGGTCAAACAATCCCGGGCCCCCGATTTTGAATTCAAAGTTCGCCCTCGCCCGGAGTAAATGTGACAACGGCGATGTCCTACTGCAGTAGTTCTGCGGTAGTTTCCGTATGGGTCAAAGCCGGCTCGAGCGAGCATTTCGATCAGCCGGGGGCGAGACCGAGATAGGTCTGCTGGATCAGCGGATCAGCCAGCAGTTGTGTCGAAAGGCCAGACATCGTTATCCGCCCCGACTCAAGTACGTACGCGTGCTCTGATACGGTCAGGGCGATATCGATGTCCTGCTCGACGAGCAGAACAGCACTTCCTGACGCGGTGATGTCGGGGAGCCGCATGACAATCTCGTCCACTGCCTTGGGGGCCAGACCTAAAGACAGCTCGTCAATCATCAGCAGGATCGGCTTACTCATCAGACCGCGCGCGATCGCGCACATCTGCTGTTCGCCTCCAGACATGGTGGCTGCGATCTGATTGATCCGCTGGCCCAGGACCGGAAACAGTTCTATGACTCGATCCAGATCGCCGTTCCTCAGTCGCCAGCCGCCGAGCAGCAGGTTCTCGCGCACTGTGAGTCCCGAGAACAGGCGTCTACCTTCAGGTACATGAGCGATGCCGAGGTCGACAATGGTTTCAATCGATGCATGGGTGATCTCGCGGTCCTGGAGACAGATGCTGCCGGATTTGCCGGCGATCATTCCTGAGATCGCGCGGAGCAGTGTCGTCTTGCCCGCGCCGTTGGCGCCGACAAGCGCCACTATCTGATTTGGCTCGATCTGCAGGCTTACGTCCCACAACACCTCGATGCGCCCGTAGCCGGCGGTGAGTTTGCGCACCTCGAGAAGGCTCATCGCGAGCTCCGTCGCGCGTATCGATGGCCGAGGTAGGCTTCGACCACCCGTTGGTCGGCGAGCACCTGACGGGGCGGACCCTCGGCGAGGATCGACCCGTGATGGAGGACGAGAACGTGGTCGCTGATCGAGATGATCGCCTTCATCACGTGCTCGATGGCGACGATTGTGATGCCGCTGTCGCGCAGCCGGTGGATCAGCTGGGCCGCCGCGTCGATTTCCTGGTGCCTGAGGCCGGCCATGACCTCGTCCAGGAGCAGTAGACGCGGCCGACAGGCGAGCGCCCTGGCCAGCTCGAGCCGCCGGGCGTCGGCGATGTTCAGATGGCTTGGCGCAGCCTTCGCATGCTGGGCGATGCCAACCAGGTTGAGGAGCTCGTCAGCAGTGGCAAGAGCGTCCCGAACACTGTGGTCCCTGTCGTTGCCATGCATCGCACCGATGGCCACGTTCTCACGAACGGTCAGGCCGCGAAATGGCTTCACGATCTGAAATGTTCGGGCCACGCGCTCGTGTGCAATGACCCACGGCCGCGCTCCCGTAACATCCTTCCCGTCGATCAAAACCTGGCCATTTGTGGGACGAAAATGACCGGTGATCAGATTGACGAGCGTGCTCTTGCCGGCACCGTTGGGACCGATGATCCCGACGATCTGACCTTCGGCGACGGAGAAGGTGACGTCACGCAGCGCCCACAACCCGCCAAAGCGCCTGGACAAGTTACGCACTTCCAGGATCGCATTCGCGATGGGTGCCGGCGGCGAGCTCGTGCTCCTGCCGGCTGGCTCGGCGATCAAAGCCGATACCGCTTGACGTTGTCCAGGACCGAGAGGTGGCGCGTGCGCATGGCATCGCGGAAGAAGTTGACGACGCCCTGCGGAAAGAGAATCACCACCACAACGATGATGGCGCCGAAAATGAGTTGGTTGTAAGTTCCGAGATTGACCCGGAGGAACTGTGAAAGAAGCTCAAGCCCGATCGCACCGAACAAAGGACCGATTACCGTCCCACTGCCTCCTATCACCACCATGATCACCATCAACACGGTGAAGTTGACGTCGAAAACGTCGGTCGGGTAGAACTCGATTTGCTGGAAGGCGTAGAAGGCGCCGGCGCACGCGACAATTGCGGCCGACACGCCAAAGGCGATCACTTTGACCGTCGTCGTGTTGATGCCCATCGCACCCGCGGCGTCCTCATCCTGATGCACCGCCACCATGGCGTAGCCGAATCGGCTTCGAGACAGGATGGCGGCGATCGCAACCGACGCGGCCGCGACCATAAGGAACGCCAAGTAGAAGCCGGGCTTGCCCAGATACGCGGTGGGCGCCTGTAGGCCAAAAGTCGGAATCGTGATGCCACCGCCACCACCCGTGATTGGGGTGAGGTTGGTGATGACCTCCTGGGCGCCCACAGCAGCTCCCAAGGTCGCGATCGCGAAATAGTGGCCGCGTAAGCGCAGGAGCGGCACTCCGATCACGACTGCGAATGTCGTGCCGAACAGGACGGCAAACGGCATCGCGATCCAGAACGAGACGTGATAGTTGGTCATAAGGACTGCAGCCGCGTAAGCGCCCAGGCCGAAGAACACAACCTGACCAAAGCTTGCATACCCGGTGTAGCCGCCGATGATGTTCCACCCCTGAGCCAGCGCCACGAACATGAAGACGGAAGTGAGCAGGCGCTGCGTCCCGGGCTCGATCACCTGCTGCAGGCCGACCATGGCCAGCAAGGCCGCAATGCCAACGAGCAGCGGCCATGAGTTGGCCAATGTCCGCGATCGGATCCACTCAACCAGTTGCTCTTGTCGGCTGCGCCGCTGACCGTGAAGGATCGCGGCCAGAGGCGCTCGTTGGTCGGCGGTGCTCACACCTCCACTCGCCCGCCATAGAGCGCTTTACCAATTAGCCCCGAGGGCCGAACGATCAGCGTGATGATCAGAACGGCCATCGCGATCGCATTCACCCAGGTGCCGGTCAGCAGGAGCCCCCCCAGCGATTCGGCGACGCCAAGCACCAAGCCACCGACAAGCGCGCCGTACATGTTGCCCAGGCCGCCTAGGACTGAAATCACGAAGGCGTCGAAGGTGAGCTGCGTGGGAGTGGTCGTGGGGTTGAAAGATCCGACGGTCGCGATCATCGTGCCCGCGATCCCGGCCAGCGCCGATGCGATCCCAAAAGTCATCGCGTAGGCATGGCGTGCGCGGATCCCCATCAGCCTGGCCGCGCCGCGATCCATCCCGGTGGCACGGATGGCGCGGCCGAGGCGCGTGCGGTTCATGATCACCGCCAGGAGCACGGTTATGACAACCGCGAGGAGGCAAGCCGCGAGGCGGCCATAAGGAATGTTGACTGTGCCGACGACAAAGCTTTGGGATGCGTAGGTGGTTTCGATGGAGCGGTCATCGGCGGTGAAGATGAGCTGCAGAACATTGAGAATCACCAGGTTGAGCCCGAAGGTGAGCAACAAGGTGAGAAAGATCGGAGCGTTGATGACAAGGTTGATCAGCCCTCGCTGGATGAGGTATCCCAGCACGAACAGACAGACGGCGACGATGGGGATGGACAGGAACGGATCGATGCCGAACTGGACGTTCAACAACCAGGCCAGGTAGGCGCCGGTTATGGCCAGCGATCCATGGCTCAGATTAATGATGTTCGTGATTCCCCAGACAAGCGAGAAGCCCACGGCCACCAGGGCGAGCAAGCCGCCCTGGATGACGCCGTAGGCTGCCGCCTGGAGGAACTGGCTCAAGAGGAGATGGCAGGCCAGACAGCGGGCTTGGTGGCCAGGTTGCTGGGGTAGATCGTGACGAAGGACGCCTTCTGGATCTGGATCACGGCCATCGGCTTGGTGCTGTTCTGTCCTGTCGAGTCAAACTGAATGTGGCCGTAGAACGTGTCGGCGCTCAGTCCGGCGAGCGCACTTCGAACCGCGGCTGGATCGGTTGAACCGGCCTTCTCGATGGCCAGCGCCAACGCTTCGCATGCCGCAGCCGCATCCGCGGCCTGGTATGGGTACTGAGTTGTAGCCCAACCATAGGTGTTGGTGAAGTTGGTCAAGAACTGCTTGGCGCTACCGAAGATGTTGTCCGAGCCGGACAACTCGGGCACCCACTGGGTGCTGCCGATGACACCCTCCGCAGACTTTCCGAGAGCGGTGATGAATGCGGGAGTTGGTGGAGCCACGGTGGCTGCAAAGCCCAACTTTGGCGTCACTCCGAGCTCAGAGCTCTGCTTGACGGCGGCGACCGCCTCGTTCAGGTGTCCGGAGATGATGATCACGTCCGGGTTGGTGCCCTTGATCGCGATGAGTGCGCTTGACACGTCGGTGGTATTGGCTGCGACCTTGGTCGAGGAGGTGTAGGCATTTGCGGACGGTACGACTGTCATGCCCTTTGCCAGTGCCTCACTCACACCCGCCTCGGCGGCGTGCTGACTGAAGCCATCGTTGGCGGCGATGACGGCGATGGTCTTGGGAGCCGGGTTCAGCGCCGCCAGGGCGTCGACGATGGCGGTGACGTAGGCACTGCTTGGCGAAAGCACGGCAAAGGTGTTCTTGTAGCCGTGGGTGAAGATAGCCGTGTCTGCGCCGTTGCTATCGACCATAACCTGCCCATTTCGCTCGACCACCGGCGCGACGGCCGTCGTCGCCGGCGAACCGTATGGGCCGAGGATGAGCTTGTCGCCTTGGTCGTTGAACTGATCGACGATCTGGGCAGAGGTGGCCGCAACGCTCTGGTCGTCCTGAGTCACTAGGGCGAGCTGATGCGTCTTACCACCGAAAGTGATGCCACCTGCCGAGTTGAAGGTTTGGACGCAGAACTTGTAGCCCTGAAGGGTGTAAAGGCCCTCAGCCTGCCCGAACGCTCCGGTCTGAGAGACCGGAGCGGCAAAGGTCACCGTCGATCCTCCCGAAGATGTGGAGCCCCCGCCGCAGCCGGCGGCGGCAAGAGCGAGGACACTCGCAATCCACAAGGATGCATGCGGTCGATGGGTCATGGCACTCCTCCTTCGAAGTCTGATTTACGCAGACGCTTCGATATGTACACGATTGCTGTAAGCTCCGCAAGAGCGATGTTGGCTGTTCGCCGAGGCACTGCAATCTCCTGCTCTGCCAATTGCAGTACCGCCTGGTGGACTGGGCGAAGATGAAGCGCTGCATCCAGAGGCGGTCGTACGTCTTGGCCGACCCGTTGAAGCGATCAGATATCGTGTCGATGGGCCATCGGCACAGATCGTTCGCAATGGCGCGTTTGCGATTTCGACTACAAACTCGATGGACTTTGCATACCCAACCCGAATCGCCATGCCAATGGTAGCGCTCTGGCTATCGCTTTGGTTGGCCTACTGACTACCACCACTTCCATCCGACAGCGCGACGGCCCTTGAACAAGGCGCTCAACCGCGAAGCTTCATCGACCGTCCTGCTCGCGATCATTAGCGTTCCGCCTCCAGCTCCACCTCCAGCGAGTTAAGGATCACCGCGCACAGGTGGTACCAGGCCGTCGTCACCACCAGGTCCACTATCTCCTCCGTCGAGAAGAGTGAGCGAAGGCTGAGGAACAAAACTTCATCGCACGAGCGCGTGCGCGCAGCCTGCCGAGCGAACTCCACCGCACTGCGCTCGAGCGGAGTGAGCGTGTCGAGCGAGCTGGCCGCCGCGGTCGCCGCAACCTTTTCGGGCAAGACTCCCGCCCGCTCCGCCGCCTCGGTGTGATGAGTAATCTCGTACTCCTGGCCCAGCTCGTGGGCGGTGGCCAGGATCACTAGCTCACGCAGGCCTGGGTCCAAGCTCGACTGTGACCTTACGTATCGCGACATCTCGAGGAACGCCGCCAACGCCGGCGGCTGGTTGGCCAGCACCCGATAGAGGTTGAGCACCGACCGGCCCATGCGCGCGACCTCGGTGTAGAGACCGTCGACCGCCGGCGATGTCCCCGCTTGTACATACGGCAGCCTCGCCACGCTTAGCCGAGCTCTCGCACCGGCACCTGGATTCGGAACAGCCGCCCATCGAGTTGATGAAGCTGGGCATTCGCCGAAGATGGACTGGAATTCAAGGCGAGTCTAGGCTAGCAGTCGACGTTTCAAGGCGCCCGGAACCATGCTCCGGCGGCATAGCGATTCTTCGCTCGATCGACATGCCGGTTACTCCCTTGTGATCTCCCGGGAGCGTGCCCGAACGGCCACTCGATGGCCGTAGTGAGTTCCCCGGTCGACCCGTGGTGGGATATTTGCATCCCACAGGCAGCGGTGACACCGAGCTCGCGGGAGACGACATCGATGTCCTCTCCTCGGAGCAACCGAAGGATGGCTTTGGTCTTACGACGAGCTGAGAAACGACCTCGGTCTTCGTTGTTTGCTGCGACGTCTGCTGGTTTCACGGACACCTCCTGTCCCAGGGAGACTAGCTCCCAAACAGGTGTCCACGGAAATAGGGCGCCGGGGGATCCGGTGTCAGCGCGTCCGAGTCCGTTGTTCCTCCTCGAGAGGATCGTCAGCGCCTCTCCCGAGCCTTTGGAGGCTGTGCCGCCCGTGATCTATCTGGTTGTCAAGAGAACGGTTACAAACCGATCTGGTTACTACATGACCGCATAAGGTCCGAGTTCGCGTACCCGATCTGGTTGCAACTGGGTGCGCGGACCAGGCCAAGCAAAGAAAAGATCGGAATCGTATTCGAAACCGGCCTTAAGAAGACTGCGAGGGCTAGTTACTCGTCTTCTATTTGGTTGTACATCAGGCTGTCCTGGATCTCGTACAGGGCGTCCATCGCCTCCATCACGGAGCCGGGCTTGGCCTGTGCCAGGACTGTGACCTCGGGCGACTCTTCGATCACCTTGTTGATCGCCACCGAAAGGACGGGCGGCATCTGCCTCTGGTCGGCGAGGTTCAGCATCTCGAGCTCGTTCAGGAGCTTGTCGATGTAGTGCATCTTGTTGCGGCGCGCGTACTTGGCCCGCTGGACGCGACGCTCGCGTGCGGTCATGTGCTCGATGGCGCGGCTAGCCTGCTTGATCATCGTCATTTCTCTCTCTCCGAAGCCAATTTTACGGCCCCTAAATCTTTTGTCAAGATCCGTATGTAATAAATGGTTCCCGGCTGTGCTAGCATCGCCGCCAACCGACCGGATGAGCCAACCTTTTGCCGGCCATTCCACCCGTATGGAAGTCCTGGAGCTGCTCCGGCGCAAGGGCCACGCCAGCGCCGAAACCATCGCTTCCGAGCTCTTAGTTACCCCAAACGCGATCCGTCAACACCTGACGAACCTGGAACGGGACGGTTTCGTGGTCAGCAGCCCGGAGAAGAGCCGCCGGGGCCGCCCTTCGCTCCTGTTCTCCTTGACCGAACGGGCGGACTCCGTGTTCCCCAAGCGCTACGGCCAACTCGCCACGATGGTCCTCCAGGAGGTCCAGGAGATGGATGGGCCAGACGCTCTGGATGAGGTGTTCGAGCGAATGGCCACCCGGCATGCGGGGGCCATCTCGCGCAACCTCGAAGGGCTCGAGTTCGACGAGAAGCTGAAGCGGGTGGTCGCGTGGATCGGGCGAGCCGGCACCCTGGCCGAGCAGACCGAGACCCCCGAAGGCGTGAAGGTGACTATCCACAACTGCCCGTTCCGCAACACGGCGCTCAAGTTTCCGCAGGTTTGCACCATCACCCCGCACCTCATCTCCCAGCTGCTCGGCACTGCCGTTTCCCAGGCAGATTCCATCCATCGTCACGACCCTTACTGCTCCTTTGTCGTTCAGCGCCCCACCGACGCTCACTAGCCGGCAGGTCGCCGAGGTCGACCGCCTGGCGCAGGAGCGGTTCGGCATCTCCGTCGAATGGCTGATGGAGGCGGCCGGCTGGCAGGTCGCCCGCTTTTGCGAGGGGAGGACGGCAGTCGTCTGCGGCGTCGGCAACAACGCCGGCGACGGGCTAGCAGCTGCGCGGCACCTCCATCGTTGGGGCCGGCTTAGCGCGGTCAGTTGCGTGGATGCCAACCGGCTGCGTGGAGCGGCGGCTCTGGAGAGGGACGCCCTGCGCAGGCTTGGGGTCGATATCTCCGACGAGCTGAGGCTGGATGGCGCCGAGGTCGTGGTCGATGCGCTGTTCGGAACCGGGCTGTCTCGAGCGCCCGAAGGCAAATTCGCGGCGTGGATCGAAGCCATAAACGACTCGCCATCGCGAGTGATCGCAATCGACGTGCCTTCCGGCCTCGACGCCGATACCGGGGTCGCCTACGCTCCATGTGTGCGCGCGAACACGACCGTGACCCTCGGCCTGGCCAAGCCCGGCCTGTTGAAAGGCGACGGTCCGGCGAAGGCCGGCGATGTGTGGCTCGCAGACATCGGCGTCCCTTTAGAGGCATACGCCGCCGTTGGCGTCGAGGTGCCGCGTGACCTGTTCGCGAAGGGCGACATCTTTCAGGTGAGCGGTTTCAAGAGTTGAGCACACAGGTCATCTGGGATCGCGGCGTTTCTATCGCAGGGCATCGGTTGTGGCTTGACCCGCTGGTGGTTCGAACTTTCGCGTTCATCTCGCACGCGCATACCGATCACGCGCGGCGCCACAAGGAGGCGCTGCTGACCCCGCAAACACTTGCCCTCATTCCTGAGGCGAGGCGCCCCCGTGGTTGGCGGATGCTCGGGTATGACGAGCCGATGCGGATCGGCCCGGCCACCGTCACCCTGCATTCGGCCGGCCACATGCTGGGTTCGGCGCAGCTCTTGTTCGAGCATCAGGGCACGAAGGTTCTCTATACCGGCGACATCAAGCTTCGCCAGCCTGGCGGCATGCAGCCCACCCATGTGCCCAAGGCGCATGTCCTCGTCATTGAAAGCACTTACGGCCGGCCTCATTTCCGTTTCGGCGACCCTGACTCAACGATCGAGGCGATCGCGCGCTGGTGCCGCCTCGCCATCGACAGCCGCGTGACGCCGGTCCTTCTGTGCCACGCGCTGGGCAAAACTGAGGAGATCATGCTCGCGCTGTCCGGCTACGGCTTCAAGTTCGCGCTGGAGAAACGGTGTGTCCCCTGCGCGCACGCGTACGCCATGGCCGGTAGGTCACTCCCGGATTGGGTCGAGCTCGACGGTGAGGTCGAGCCCGGTCGCGTGGTGATCGCGCCGCCCGCTGGCAAGGACGAGGTGCGCAGGCTAGGTCGCTACCGCACGGCTCTGGTCTCGGGCTGGGCCAAAGATGCGGAGTTCTCGCGAATCTTTGGGGCTGATGCCACATTCGACTTTTCAGATCACTGCGACTTCGACGAGCTGCTCGAAGTCGTCGAGCGTTCAGGCGCCGAGCAGGTCTACACGGTGCACGGATACACCGACGATTTCGCCCGGCACCTGCGCAAGCGAGGCATCAAGGCGTCCGCACTGGAAGGCACTGAACAGCTCGCGCTGGCCCTCTAGCGAAGCGCCCAGCCCGATCGAAGGTAGGCTCGGCGAATATTCCCGTCGGTGGCCGCGGCATCGCTGAGCCGGTTCAGCAGCAGGTCCACCCACGCGGTCAGGCGGACAGGCGGCACGAGCTCGAGGGCTTCCTTTTTGTTGAAGTACGCCCGGCAGCTTCGCCCACGCGTTTCAACCGTCAGATCGGTGATGCGCCCGCGGTTTCTCTTGACCTTGGCGATCGGAATCTTTTCAGCCAGGTAATCAAGCAGCTCCTCCGAGTCCTCATCAGCGCCGATCGGCGAGTGGCAGAAGACGCAGGCTCCATCGAGGGGCAGGGCCGGAGCCTGGCAGATCGCGCAGTTCAATCCGTGTAGCGCGTGATCGTTTGATCCTCGCGACGCTTCTCCGCCTGGTACAGGGGGCAATCCTCATAGTTGCGCACGCAGATCGGCGGGCTGTCGCTCAACGCGTACTTGCGCTTCGACTTTCGATCGACATGGCAATCGAATCGATACACGCGCAGGACTGAGCGCCGCTCCTTCAAATACTCCTCGAGGTAAGGACACCGTCGCATGCGACTTACGATAGGCCACCCATGGGAGAAGGTGGCGGCATGCTGGAGGTCGCCCGCGCCGCGGCCGCGGTCGGCGTCACCTCAGCGACTTCTGAGAAAGCGCGAATCCTCGCCGACCACTTTCGCACCCTCGACGACGATGACCTGAGGCGCGCGGCCGTCTTCATGAGCGGCCGTGCCTTCAGCCCTTCCCAACGCCGAACGCTCGGCCTCGGTTGGTCGACGGTCAGCAAGGTCGTCGAGTCGATCTCGGGGCGGGATCCGGACGAGCTTTCGGCGATCTTTCGCAAGCACTCCGATGTCGGCGACTGGGCGGGCGAGGCCCTCGAAGGCCAGACCAAAGCGGAGCCCGTCTCGCTCGCGGAATTCGCAGAGGCGCTAGAAACGATTAGGACCGCGCGAGGTGCGCGCAAGGCGGCGCCGCTTGAAGCTCTGCTGAGGCGGCTTCACCCTGAGGCGGCGAGGTTCGCGGTCAAGGTGATCTCGGGCGAGATGCGCATCGGTCTGAGCGAAGGGTTGGTCGAGGCCGCGATAGCTGCGGCATTCGACCTGCCGGTAACCAAGGTCAAGAAGATCCATCTCGTCACCGGTGACATCGGAGAGACCGCAGTCCGATGCAAGCGGGGCGAGCTGGAAACGTCGACTGTCACGCTGTTCCAGCCGATTCGCTTCATGCTCGCAAGCCCGGTCGCGATAGCAGGCGAGGCTTTCGAGAGGATGGGTGCGGAGAAGGTGTGGACCGAGGAGAAGTACGACGGCGTGCGCTGCCAGCTTCACCACGACAACGGCCGGGTCGAGCTCTTCTCTCGGGACTTGAAAGAAACTACGGGCGCCTTTCCCGAGCTGGCTGAAGCGGCACCACGTCACGGTCACGCAGTCCTGTTCGATGGCGAGGTGCTCGCGCACCGCGATGGCAAGGTGTTGCGATTCTTCGAGCTGCAGCACCGCCTGGGTCGCAAGAAGGTGACGGATGAGCTCCGACGCGAAGTCCCGGTGGTGCTCGTGATCTTCGACCTGCTCTACCTTGATGGACGCTCGTTGCTCGACGAGCCTTTGGAGACGCGGCGCCGCCTGCTCGAGGAGCTCGGCGTCGAATCGCCCTTCCTTCTCGCGCGGGTCGAGGAGGCGACCAGCCCGGATGACCTCGATCGGATCTTTGCGGACACGCGCGAGCGCGGCCACGAAGGGTTGATGGTGAAGGACCCTTTGAGTCCCTACACGCCTGGCCGGCGAGGGCTGGCCTGGTTGAAGCTGAAGCGCCCGCTTGCGACGTTGGACGTGGTGGTTACCGCCGCCGAGTGGGGCCATGGCAAGCGCAAGGGCGTCCTCTCCGACTACACGTTCGCGGTGCAGGACACGAAGACCGGCAAGCTGGTCAACGTGGGCAAGGCATACACGGGTTTGACCGACGCGGAGATTGCGGAGATGACCGAGCGCTTCAAGGCGATAACGCTCGAAGACCGCGGTTGGGGCTATGCCGTCAAGCCGGAGGTCGTGCTCGAGGTCGCGTTCGATTCCATTCAGCACTCCAACCGGCACGCCAGCGGCTTCGCCCTGCGATTTCCGCGAATCGTGCGAATCCGTGACGACAAACCGGTTGGGGAGATCGACACCTTGGAGCGCGTCGAGGAGCTGTACGAACGCTATTTCGGCGGCGAGACGGAAGCGGCGCTCAGCGAGGTCGCTGAGACATGAAGCTCACTTTCATGGGCACCGCCGGCGCTCGGTTCATGGTGGCCAAGCAGCTTGCCGCCTCGGGTGGCCTCTACATCGAGGACGGCAAGGCGCGCATCGCGCTCGACCCCGGGCCCGGCGCCATCGTTCAGTACGCCAAGCGAAAGGTCGATCTCACCAAGCTCGACGCCATCGTCGTCAGCCACCGCCACCTCGATCACTGCGGCGATGTGAACGTGATGGTCGAGGCCATGACCGAAGGCGGCTTCGCGCATCGCGGCCGGCTCTTCTGCCCATCAGACGCCCTCGACGACGACCCTGTCGTGCTGCAGTACCTCCGGCGCTTCCCGCAGGAGGTCGTGAGGCTCCAACCCGAGACCACCTACAACGTGAACGGCATCGAGTTCACGACGACCCCGCGTCACAAGCACCAGGTCGAGACCTATGGATTCAGATTCGGCGATCGGCTCGGCTGGGTCACCGACTCCGCTTATTACGACGGCATTGCAGAGCAGCACAAGGCCGACGTCATGGTGATCCACACGGTTCTGATGCAGTGCCGCGCGGAGCTGCCGCACCTGTGCCTCGACGACGCTGAGCGCATCATCCGGGACGCGAAGCCAAAGCTAGCAATCCTCACGCACTATGGAATGACCGTGTGGCGCGCTCATCCGTGGGAGCTGGCCGCCGACCTGACCCAGCGGCTGGGTATCGAGGTGAAAGCTGCGCGCGATGGAATGAGCGTCGAGGTGTGAATACCCCACGAACTCGGAGGCTACGCCGCGAGTTCGCGGGGGCCCCATGAGCCCCCAGCAAAGATTTCTGCTGCTCCTGATCCTGGTCGGCGCCCTGGCGACAGTGCTTGGGCTGATTTCCAAGCGCGCTCGGATGGTGCCCTATCCCGTCGTGCTGGCCGCGGCCGGCGTCGTGATCGGATTGCTGCCGGGTGGGCAGCTCGGACATGTCGGCGCGGACGTCATCCTCCTCGCCTTCGTGCCCGGGTTGGTCTTCGAGGCGGCGCTCACGCTTGACCTGCCCGAGCTCAGACGGCGCCTGCTGCCGGTCGGGCTGCTCGCGACCGTCGGCGTCGCGCTGACGGTGCTCCTTATCGGAACGTTGACCCACCTCATCGTTGGATTGAGCTGGGCCAGCGGCATGTTGCTTGGGGCGATCCTCGCTGCCACCGACCCCATCGCCGTCGTCACGCTGACGCGCCAGATGCGGGCTCCAGCCGGCTTGTCGGCGATCCTCGAGGGAGAAAGCCTGTTCAATGACGGCACCGGCGTCGCAGTGTTCACGGCGGTGCTGGCCACAATCGTCAGCGGAGCTCCATCGATTGGCGACGCCTCGCTGCGGTTTCTGGAGATCACCGCCGGCGGCACCGTGATCGGCCTGGCGGTCGGATTCCTCGGCCTTCTCCTACTGCGATTTGCGGCCGACGCGCCGCTCGAGATTCTGGCGACGCTTGTCATCGCCTACGGGAGCTACCTTGCCGCCGACGTGCTCCACGCCTCGGGCATCGTCGCCGTAGTCGTAGCAGGCATCCTCGTTGCTCGATACGGATCGGCAATTGGTAGGTTGCACGGGCCCCAGCTCCTCGGATTCTGGAGCCTGCTCGCCTTCGTCCTGAACGCGATGCTCTTCATCCTCGTCGGGGCGGCCCTCCCCGCCTGGCAGCTGCTGCCCGTGCTGGGCTTCGTGGTGGTTGCTTTCCTGATCATGCTGGTGACCCGCGCGATCCCCGTATATGGATTGCTTGGGGTATTAGCGATCCGGCCGCCCTCCATTCCCTGGGCGTGGCGCCACCTGACCTTTTGGGCAGGCCTTCGAGGAGCCCTCTCAGTGGCTTTGGCCCTATCGGTGGCAAACGTCCCAGGAGTAGACAGTCGCGTGGCGTTGATCGCGTACGGCGTGGTCCTGCTGTCGCTCCTCGTCCAGGGAGGGCTGGTGGTACCGGTCACGCGCGCCCTGAGAATCGAGAAAGCCGAGTGAGCGGGAGGACCGGAGCGGAGAGATGGCGGTGGCGGGGCACCGTCGCACTCACAGCCATCGCGCTCGGCTTCGTCATCTATCCGCTGATCGAGAGCAACAACGACGTGATCAACTCGGATTGGCCTGCATTCGCTACCGGCGGCAGGCTGATCGTCGAAAACCCGAGTCACCTGTACGACATGGACACGCAGCGCCGCATCCAGCTCGAGGTCACGGGCGGCCGCACCCTGATCACGCTGGGGATCAACGGCATCCTTCCCTTCCTCGCGCCCGCGTGGGTGGCCTTCCTCGCCGTGCCCTTCGACCTGCTGGGCACCAACTTGGGGGGCAGGTTGTGGATCCTCGCCGGGCTTGCCTGCCTGACGATCGGCCTGTATCTGGCAGTGCGCCCGCGACCGCCGACTGCGATCCTTCCGGCATTCGCGTCGGTACCCACTGCGTTGCTGCTCCTCAACGCCCAGCTCGACGGCTTTGTCGCGCTGGGAATTGGCGCCGCTTGGGCTCTGTGGGCCCGACCCTTCATCGCCGGCCTGGCCCTCGGCCTGACCTTGCTCAAACCGCAGCTCGTCCTGCCGCTTGGCGCGGCATTGCTGCTGACCCGGCAGTGGCGTGTGCTTGCGGGCTGGGCGGTCGCCGGCGTGATTCTGCTGGCCGCCTCTGCCTCACTGAACCAGCGCTGGGTGCTCCAGTGGCTTCCCGCCATCGGCGGCACCGTTCAGCCGGGAGCCAGGGAGGTCGACCTCGCGCACCTGGGCACCCTGCTACCGCGCACTTACCAGGGCGGTGCCGTCGCGATCCTCTCGTTGGTGGCGCTCGCGGCAGTGCTGTGGGTGGCGCGCCGGCGCCGCGATGACATTAGGGCAGCGGCCGCGGTCCTGATTGCCGGTGGAGTTTTGGTGGCGCCGCACGCCCTGCCCACCGACCTGGTGCTGGTGGCCGTAGCGCTGGCCGTGTGGGGCAAGGCTCAGTGGCAGGACTGGCTGCTGCTTTCAGTGGGCGCTGCGATCGCTGCGGTCGTCCCGGCTCCATGGCCCACGGCCGTCGGCGTGCTGGTCGTGGGTTGGCTTTGCCTGCGAGCCGCGGGGCTTATCGCGCGGCGGCGAGAACCGGCGCCGGCGTCTGCTGGATGAGGTCGTCGATCAAGCCGTAGCTGATCGCTTCCTCCGGGCTCAAGAAATAGTCGCGATCCGTGTCTCGCTCGACTCGCTCGAGCGGCTGGCCGGTGTGCTTGACGATGAGGGCGTTGAGCACATCCTTGATGCGCAGGATCTCCCTGGCGTGGATATCGAGGTCGCTGGCCTGGCCCTGGAGGCCTTTGCCACCGATCAGCGGCTGGTGCATGTGGATCGTCGCGTTGGGAAGCGAGAATCGCCTGCCCTTCGCCCCGGCCATCAGGAGCACGGTCCCGAAGCTGGCCGTGCGGCCGATGCAGACCGTCGAGATCGGCGAGCGGACGTACTGCATCGTGTCGTAGATGGCGAAGCCCGCGGTTACCGCCCCACCCGGCGAGTTGATGTAGAGCTGGATCTCCTTCTCCGGGTCGTCGGCCGAGAGGTAGATCAACTGCGCCACCACGAGGTTGGCCACGACGTCGTCGATCGGACGCCCGATCAGGATGATGCGGTCCTTGAGCAGGCGCGAGTAGATGTCAAAAGAGCGCTCGCGGTTGCCGCCCTCGTTCTCGGTGACGGTCGGGACAAAAGCCATCCGAATGAGCTTACGAGATATATTCGGCTGGTTGGTACGCGCGGCTTTGCTCGCCCCGAGTGACTTCTTCAGCGGACTGCGCAAGGCCCTGAAGGCGCGGCTGCCACAGGAGCTCCGAGGCTACGAGACCAGCCGCGGCCACGGGCGGCTTTTCAAGCTGCACTACGGCCACCCCGAGTTTCATTACGAGGCGTGGCACCACACTGGCGCCGGACGCTTCGAGGTGGGCCTCCACTTCGAAGGCTCCGCCGAGGCCAACCAGCGCGCGTTCGATTTCTTTCGGAGCCGCATGGTGGAGGTGAAGGCACGACTGCCGCGCGCTGAGCTCGAGCCGTGGGACCGCGGCTGGTCGCGTATGTATGAGACGCTGGCCGCGCCGCAGCTAGACGAAGCAGTGCTCGACGACGCTGGCGACCGCCTTTGCGCTTACATCACGACACTCGAACCGTTGATGGTCCAGTTCCTAGGGAGATAGAGCAAATGGATCCACTCGAAGCGCGCAGCCTCATCCCGCTGACTGCTCACTACATCCACATGAACCACGCAGGTGTTTCGCCCATGACCGAGCGCAGCCGCGCGGCCATCGAGCAGGTGGTCGACGGCGCCCTCAACCGGCCGTACCCTGCCGGCGCCGCGTTCGACGAGGCGGATCGGGTGCGCGGGCTCGCGGCCCAGCTCATCAATGGATCGCCCGACGGCATCGCGCTCACTCGCAGTACAGCCCACGGCTTATCGCTGGTGGCGCAAGGCCTGGACTGGAAGCGGGGGGACAACGTCGTTGGCGCTGAGTGGGAGTACCCGGCGAACCTCTATCCCTGGATGGCATTGGCCGCCGATGGCGTGGAGTTACGCCAGGCAAAGTTGGTTGGCGGGAGGGTGTTGCCGGACGCCATCTTCTCGATGGTCGACGAACGCACCCGTGTCGTCGCCGTTTCGCATGTCGAGTTCTGGAATGGCTTTCGTGTCGACATCGAGGCCATCGGCGCCGAGTGCCGCCGTCGGGGCATCGTGTTTGCGGTGGACGTGATGCAGAGCGTGGGCGCGCTGCGAGTCGATGTCGGCCGCATGCCCATCGATTTCTGCGCCGCCGGCGCCGGCAAGTGGCTGCTCGGCCCGCCCGGCATCGGCTTTTGCTACTTCACGCCGGAGCTGCTCGAGAAGGTGCGGCCACGAGTGGTCGGCGTTGTCTCAATGGCTGCGCACGACCAGTATTTCGACCCCAAGCTTGACTTCGCGCCGACGGCCCGACGGTTTGAGGAGTCGGTCGTTTCGATGCTCGACACCGCCGCGTTCGGCTCTGCGCTCGACCTGCTCCTCGAGGTCGGCACCGACGTGATCGAGGAGCGCGTCCTCGGCCTTTCGGCTCGCCTGGCGGATGGCCTTGCAGCTCGTGGCTATGAAGTCGTCGAGCCGTGGCCGCGCACGCGCGCGGAATCGTCTGGGATCGTGTCGTTCCGCAAACCGGGAGCGACTCACGTGGAGGTGCTGCGCGATCTGAACGCCGCGAGGGTAATCGCAAGAACGCATCGCGACTTCGTCCGGCTGTCGCCGCATTTTTACAACACGGAAGATGAGATCGATCGAGTCCTGGAGGTACTGGCACCGGAGGCTGTGACGAGATGAGAACTGTTGAGGTCACCGACGAGATTCAGGCTTACCTCGACCGGCTGGTGCCCAAGCGAGACGCGGTGCTTGCGCGTATGGAGGAGGAGGCCGCGCGCGAGGGTATCCCGATCGTCGAGACGCATGAGGGTGCGTTTCTCAGCCTGCTGGTGCGCATCGCCGGCGCGAAGCGAATCCTGGAGCTGGGAACGGCCACCGGCTACAGCGGTATCTGGCTGCTTCGCGGCACGGACGGCGGGCTCCTCACAAGCTTCGAGGTCGATGGCAAGCGCGCGGCGCGAGCGCGGGCCAACTTTGCCGAGGCAGGCTTCGGCAAGCAGGCGATCGTCCTGGAGCAGGATGCGGTGCAAGGGCTGGAGAAGCTCGACGGCCGGTTCGATGCCTGCTTCATCGACCTGCTCAACTCATTCCCTTCGGAAGACGTGACACGGCGCGTCCTCGAGCTGTGCATCGAGCACCTCGAGGGAGGCGCATTGCTGATGGCCGACAACGCGCTGCGCCAGGGCGAGGTGGTGAAGCCGAAGACGCAGCAGGCGCGAAATGTGGCGTTCTACAACGAGCTGGTGGCCAAGCATCCACGCCTGGACAGTGTCGTGATCCCGATTCGAGATGGCCTTTCTGTGGCGCGGGTCAGGAGTTAAGCCCTGGGGTTCTTGGTGTCGCTGATAGTCAGGAAACGCTGGCTGTCGCTGGCGGGTCTCGGCGTTCTGTTGGCTGGGATTGTGTTGGGGCCCTTATTCCGCAGCGGCTGGCTGACCGGGGCGCTCTTTCTCATCGGCCTCGCTCTGATGTTGCTTCAAATCCCATTCGGCCTCCGCTACGACCTGCGGGTCATGAAGGGCACTGATCACCAAACCAAGCCCTAGAGTGACTTCGCTTCGTCCCCCTCGATCCAGTACGTGCCATCGGTGGCGTGCTCCTTCTTCCAGATCGGCACCGTCTCCTTGAGCCGGTCGATTCCCCACTTGCACGCCGCGATCGCCTCGGCGCGGTGTGGGCTCGACACCGAAACGACAACTGATGGCTCGCCGATCTCCAGTCGCCCTGTGCGATGGGCCATCGCCACGCGCGCTTCAGGCCATTTCTCCTCGATTTCACCGGCAATCTTTTTCATCTGGGCGGTGGCCATCTCGGTGTAGGCCTCGTATTCGAGGTGCGTGACCGAGCGGCCGCGCGAGGACTCGCGGACCACGCCCGTGAACGTGCAGATCGCGCCGGCGCCCTTATGTGCGACAGCAGCCTCCATCCGGCGCGCATCAAGCGGCCGCGCAGTGAGCTCAAAGAGGACACCGGCGCCGTGACCACCTCCGCTCACGGGAGGGATGAAGGCGACCTCATCGCCGTCAGCGACCTTCGAGTCCCAGTCGGTGAACTCCTGATTGAGCGCGACACGAACAGCGCTCTGGTCGGCCTGCAGGCCTGGATGAAGCTTCTGGATCGCTTCGTAGACGTCGGCCACCGTCGACCCGGCTGGAAGCTCGACATTCTCAGTGTCAGTGCCGGCCTGCTCGCGCAACCGGGCGAAGAGCCGCGCGCGCACCGCGATCGCGACTGCCATCGCCCCAATGTTACTTAGCGGCGGGCGGGATACCCAGGAAGACATGCACCTCTTTCCCCGAGTCCAACGCCCGCTCCACCGTGTTCCGGGTGCCGGTCGAGGCACCGTCCCAGAACGCGACCAGCACATCGCACGCGTCGATCAAGCGCTGGTTTCGCGCCGCGGACTTCTTGGGATCCGCCATCTCGTCAAACGAGGCTGGGATCACCTGGACCGGGATGCCCTTGGCGCGAGCCGTCCTGGTCGCCGCGGCATCGACGCCGCTCGCGCTGCCCGTGATGATCGAGGCGCCGTGCGGCAACGAACCGACGTAGTCGCTGACACGGTCGGGGTCGGAGAAGTGCCGGCTCCCGACGATTGCCACCTTCAAGGCGTCAGCCGGCTGTCGATGCGCTCTTGCCGATCGTGTGGATGTTCTCCTCGAACATCGCGCGCAGCCTCTTGGCCTGCTTGTCGTAGGCCACGGGGTCAGACCAGCTCGTGCGCGGGTCCAGGACCTCCTGGGGAACGTCTGGCACCTGGTCGGGAATCGACAGGCCGAACACCGGATCGACGTGAGTCGGCATGCCATGCAGCTTGCCCTGAACCACCGCGCGCACGATCGCGCGTGTGTGTGCGATCGACATGCGCTGTCCAACTCCATAGGGCCCGCCGACCCAGCCGGTGTTCAGCATCCAGACCTCGGCGTGGTGCCGGTTGACCTTCTCGATCAGCATGTCGGCATAGCGCTCGGGCGGCAGGACGAGGAACGGCGCGGCGAAGCAGGTGCTGAATATCGGCTCCGGCTCGGTCACCCCGCGCTCCGTGCCTGCCACCTTGGCCGTGTAACCGGAGAGGAAGTAGTGGCGGATCTGCTTCTCGTCGAGGCGCGCCACCGGAGGCAGAACGCCGTACGCGTCCGCCGACAGAAAGATCACGTTGCCTGGGTGCTTGCCGGTCCCCGAGAGCACCGCGTTCGGGATCAGGTCGACGGGGTAAGCGGCTCGCGTGTTCTCGGTGAGCTTCTCGGAGTCGTAATCCGGGATACGCGTACGCGGGTCGTAGACGACGTTTTCGAGGATCGTGCCGAAATGCTCGGTGGCCGCATAGATCTCCGGCTCCGACTCCTTGTGGATCCTGATCGTCTTCGCGTAACAGCCGCCTTCGAAGTTGAAGACGCCGGAGTCACTCCAGCCATGCTCGTCGTCACCGATCAGGCGGCGCGATGGATCGGCGGAGAGCGTGGTCTTGCCCGTGCCGCTCAGGCCGAAGAACAGCGCCACGTCGGAGCCGCCGCTGCTGACGTTCGCGGAGCAGTGCATCGGAAACACGCCCTGTGCCGGCAGAAAGTAGTTGAGGGCGGTGAAGACCGACTTCTTGATCTCTCCCGCGTACTCGGTGCCGCCGATGATGACGATGCGGCGCGCCAGGTTGACCAGGATGAAAGTCTCGCTTCGCGTCCCATCGCGCTTGGGGTCGGCCTTCACCGATGGCACGGACACGACCGTGAGGTCAGGTTCAAAGTTGAGCAGCTCGTCAGCGTTCGGCCGGATGAAAAGGTTGCGGGCGAAGAGGCTGTGCCACGCGAGCTCGCTCACGACGCGCACTCGCAGCCGGTACCGCGGATCGGCGCAGGCGAAAACGTCCTGCGTGAACACCTCATGGCTGTCGCAGAACTCGTCGACGCGCTGCAGCAGCCCGTCGAACTTCTCAGGCGCTATCGGCTGGTTGGCCACCCACCAGATGGCCTCCTGGCTCGTGGGCTCCTTGACGAAGAACTTGTCCTTCGGGGACCGGCCCGTATGTTGCCCGGTCTCGGCGGTCAGCGCGCCGGTGGACACAATCACGGCTTCGGCCCGCCTGATCGCGTGCTCGTAGAGGGCAGCCGGGCTCAGGCTGCGGCGTTCGGGCGCGGGTCTCTCCCTGGCGGGCACTCTACCGATCATAGGGAAGTGGCCATAGGGCCCGTCGGAGACGGGTCTAAGCGATGCGAGACCGCTTGCTGCTGGCTCGGCGCCGCTGCTTTCCGCTGACGTAGTCGACCAGCACGTATTCGCCAAGCCGGTCTGGAGACACGAAGAACGCCCGGCCCTTGTTGATGCGCGTCATCTGATTGATGAACTCCGTGAGGTAGGGGCCGCGCTCCAGCATGAAGGTGTTGATCACCACTCGGTCCCGGGTGCACCGCCGCACCTCACGCAGCGTCTGTTGGATGGTTTTGAGCGTCGGCGGATATGCGAAGTACGCTCGCCCGTTGTCCTCGAGGTGGGCGGTCGGCTCGCCGTCCGTGATCATGATGATCTGGCGGTTGCCACGGTGCTTCGCAAGCAGTGATCGGGCGAGCTGGAACCCGTGCTGCATGTTGGTGCCGTACACGTAGTCGTTGAGCGCAAGCTGCGGCAGCGTCTGCGGCTTCAGCTCAACGGCGTAGTTGGAGAAACCCACCACGTAAAGCGAGTCACGCGGGTACTGGCTGCGGATCAGAGAGTCGAGCGCTATTGCCACCTTCTTGGCGGCAAGGAAGCAGCCTCGCAGAAACATCGAGCGGCTCATGTCGATCATCAGGACGGTCGACGCCTGCGTCACGTGCTCGGTGCGATGCACCACGAAGTCCTTCGCTTCCATCTTCATGGGCAGCTTTGGACCTTCCCGCACCAGCGAGTTGAACAGCGTCTCCTTAAGGTCGAGCAGGAACGGGTCGCCGTACTCGTATTCCTTGAGCTCGTCCGACGTGTCGTTGCCAAGGCCGCCGCGCCACAGCTGGTGCTGTCCCATGCGCGTCTTCTTGAGCTGGTCGAAGACGTCGCGCAGCGCCGACTGGCCGATGCGCCGCATGCCTCTTGGGGTGAGCTCCATGCGCCGACCCTTCTTCTCCACGTAGCCCGCCTTCTCGAGTACCTCGGTCAACTTGCGCAGCTGGTCGATTGCCTGCCTGGCCTCGTCCCCCAGCAGCTGCTGCGCCAGCGAACGGTCCACGTCGTCTGGCCTGAAGCTGCCGCGCTCCAGCTGCGATTCGAGGCGATCCATCTGCTGGAGACGCTCCATGAGACCCATCGCCTCCCCCATCGAAAGGGGATCTTCACCGAAGAAGGGGTACCGCTGGCTCAGCTCGGACGGCGGCATCATCGCCTGCATGAAGCCCGAGAGCCTGGCGAGCTCGAGGCGGAGCGAATCGTCCTGTAGAAGCGCATCCATCATCTGGTGCAGCTCCTCGCGTGCTTCGGGGCTCATGCTCTGGAGCAAGGACTGCATCTGGGCCATCTGCCGCTGCAGGTGCTCGAGCAGCTCGTCGAGGCTGTTGATTCCNNGTTCAGCTCGCGCACCATGTCGCGGACTCGCGTCAGGTCCTGGCCCTGCATCTGCTGAATCGAGCCCTTCATGCCCTGGAACATCTGGTCGACCATCTGCTTCTGCAGGCCCTGCATGAGCTCCTCGAACTTCTGGCGTGCCTCGTCGTCGACGAACTCGTAATCGCGCAAGCCCTTGACCTGGCCGCCAAGATCGTCCGGCAGCCGGTCCAGCTGCTCGGTTCGCTGCCGCGCGATGCGCTCCATCAGCTTCTTCGCGTCGGCGGTCTCCGATTCGTTCACGCGGCGCTCGATTCCCTTCTTCTCGGTATCGATCACCTCCTGCACCTTTTCGCGCAGCTGCTCCACNNCGGCGATCCCCATCGAAGCAGCCGCTGGAGGGCCGCATTCAGGTCGCCGTAGTTCATCAAGTCATCCGAGAGCGCATCGAGCACGTCCCCGGCGTCGAGGTCTTCCAGCCGTTGGGTCCCGTCCCAACGCGAGTACCGGAACTTCACGGGATCACGCTAGCAGGCCTCCAACCTCCAAGCGATTTCTCGATGGCACGGGCGGCGCTCAATGCAATGTCGTCGCACCAGTTGCGCGCCACCAGCTGCACCCCGATCGGCAGGCCATCGGGTGAGGTGCCGGCACGGACCACAGCACAGGGATTGCCGCCAAGGCTGTACGGGATCGTGTAGCTGAACTGGTCCTCGAGCTTCGACTTGGCCCCGTAGGCTGGCGCCGGGCCGGCGGCGACCGGGCNNGCACCTTTTCGCGCAGCTGCTCCACGGTCGAGTCGAGGTTGTAGCGGCTGAGTTCGCGCTCGCGCGCCTCACGCAGCTGCTTGAGCAACTGCTCGAGCCCAGGCATGTTCGGCGATCCCCATCGAAGCAGCCGC
>PLYD01000072.1:0-49530 GCA_003151665.1 Candidatus Dormiibacterota bacterium | reverse complement strand
TCGGCAGGCCATCGGGTGAGGTGCCAGCACGGACCACGGCACACGGATTGCCGCCAAGGCTGTACGGGATCGTGTAGCTGAACTGGTCCTCGAGCCGCGACTTGGCCCCGTAGGCCGGCGCCGGGCCGGCGGCGACCGGGCTGAGGATCAGGTCGTAGTCCGCCATGAAAGCGAGGAGGCTGCTCCGAAAGCCGTCCCAGCGGAGGAACAGCGGCTCTGTGGCGATGCGCTTACGGCCCCAGTAGCCCAGCGTCACCTCTCGCGCTTCATCGAGGCCTGGCGGCCGCGCCTGCGTGACCTTGCAGCCGGCCTTCTGCAGAGCGTTTGACGCAGCCCGAACGGCGGCCGTGGTCGCCCTCGTGGGCTTGGTGATGCCATCGTCGGCGTACCAGGCAACCTTCAGTCCTTTGAGGGCGCCCATGCGCTTGGCCATGGGCATCGGAATCACGCCTGAGTCGATACCGTCAGGCCCGGCCAGGATTGGCAGCAAGAGCCACAGGTCGTCGACAAAGCGCGCCATCGGCCCAACCTGGCTGCGGGGGTCGGTGAGCCCGCCGACCAGCTCATAACCACCAGTGCTCGGAACGCGACCGGCGGTTGGCTTGAGCGCGGCAATCCCGCAGAAATGCGCCGGCAGCCGGATGCTGCCCCCAGAGTCGCTGCCGATTCCGATCGGCGATCCCCCGGCAGCGATGATCGCGGCCTCACCGCTGCTGCTACCGCCCGGCGACCGCTGGAGGTTGTACGGGTTTCGCGTGCCGCCGTGCATCGAGTTGGCGCTGTCGTCGCCGATGCCGCCGGGCGGGCAATTCGTCTTGCCGATCATGATCGCGCCCGCGGCTCGCATCCGCGCCACCACCGTGGCATCCCGCGTCGGGACGTTCTCCGCGAGCTTGCGCAACCCAGCCGTCGTGACCACGCCGGCGGTGTCGAAGATGTCCTTCACCGTAAACGGCACGCCGTGGAGGGGGCCGACCTTCGCGCCGCGCGAAATGTGGCGGTCGGCGGCCCGGGCCTGGATGAGCGCTTTGTGCCCTTCAGTGCGCACGACGGCGTTCAGATGCGGGTTGATCGCACCGATCTGCTCGATGTGCGCGCTGACAATCTCCTCCGACGAGATCCGCCCCGACCGGATGGCCTTCGCCATCCACGTGGCGGAGGCTCCGATTACGTTTCGCCGGCGGCGGCGCCTCTTCGCCACTTCAGACGATGTCGCCGGGCTTGGCGCTTCGGACTTTCCAGGTTCCGTGGCCCACCCACGTGAAGCTGACCTCGGCGTGCAGCGGCATGCGTTTCCTCCCTCACTCAGAACGCGAGGTCGATGAGACCTCAGAACGGAAAAGGCGATTCTCCCATAGCGCCAACACGAAGACTCCAATTGCGGCGACAGTCCACAGGTTCGGAAAGATCAGGTCGCAAGGCTGGCGGTAGAACCCGAGCAAGCACAGACCCAGTAGGCCAAGCGTCAGCCACCGACGCCTCTCGATCGCACGCACAGCGACCAGCAAGACGACCGGCAGGAGCGGCAGCCACTGGTACGGCCAAACTTCGTTCGGGATCAACGCCCCAAGCGCGAAACCGAGTGCCATGCCGTATGCGGGGTTCCAACCGCTGCGCCATGAGGCCCAGGCCGCCCCCGCCGCAAACAGCACCGCGCTCGTGTAAGAGAGGACGAGGGCGAGCGAAGCCAGGTGCAGGGGCGACGTCACCAGGAGGTAGCCACTGCCGCTCGGCACCAGGTAAGGCTCGCCGCCAATCGTGCGGGCGAACAACGTGCGCACCGAGTCGTAAGCGCAGTCGGAGTTGTGCGAGGCGAGCGATGGCAGAAGCACGTGCTGGAAATAGAAGGCGGCGCCGCCGAGGCCGAGCGGGACGAAGCTCAGCGCGCTTACGGCCACCACGACCACGGCCAGAGCCAGTGCGTAGCGGATGCGGTGGGCAGGTCGTGTACCAATCACCATCGCCGCGGGGTAATACTTCAGGGCTGCGGCAAGGCCGCCCACCACGCCCGCCAGAAAGGGCCGGCTGGACTCGAACCAGATCGAGGCCATCGCCCCGAGCAGGATCACCCCGCCACGCTGGCCCGCGCCTATATCGGCGAACAGAGGTGGGAAGTACGCGGCGATCAGCCAGAACGCCGGCTGCGCCAACCGGTTGGTGATCCCGAGCTTGCCGTAAAGGAGCAGTAGGGCGCCCAGTACCGCCAGCGCATCGATCGCCGTCCACACCTCGACGCCCACGCTCTGTGGCAACAGCGCGACGGGTACCGCGAGGAGCGCGACCGGAGGCGGGCTCACGAACGCGGCAAGGGTGCCCGGCGGGGCGATGACGTGGGTCTGGGCGATATAAGCGGCGGCCGCGTCATAGAGATGTGAAGGGTCCGTGAGATAGGCGCGAGCGCCCTCCCACATGCCCTCTGCGTCGGGGCGACGCGGCACGAGTGCGGAGAGCACGAGCACGCGAAGCCAGAACACACCGGCGAGCGCCCAGTACAGCGCCGGCCGCGACAGGATCTCGGCGGCTGCCTGTCTAAGGCGGCTCAGCACGGCGCCTACCATATGCCGTATGGCCGCCCGCAGACCGAAAAGCCTCACGCCAGTACGGCGCACAGCGCCCGCGATAGAGGGAGTCGAGGCGCCGGAGCGCATCGCGACCACCGTTTCTGAGCAGAAGATCAACCTGTACCGCAAGCGCCGATACCAGGCATTGCATGCGGACACGGCGGCGGAAAACAAGCGGCGCGCCACTGGCAAGGCGACCGCTCGCGAGCGCATCGAGATGCTGCTGGACGATGGCTCATTCGTAGAGCTCGACGTATTCGCGACGCACCGCGCGCAAGGCTTTGGCATGGAGGACCGGCGAATCGCCGGGGATGGTGTGGTGGCCGGGTTCGGCGAGATCGACCGCCGTCCGGTGGCCGTCTACGCGTACGACGCCACTGTCTACGGCGGCTCGCTGGGCGAGGTGACGGCCGAGAAGATCGTCAAGGTGCAGGAGCTCGCGCTGCGCAACCGGGTGCCCATCATCGGGATCAACGACTCGGGTGGCGCACGGATCCAGGAGGGCGTGGTGGCGCTTGCCGGTTACTCCGACATCTTTTATCGCAACGTGCGCTCTTCAGGCGTGATCCCGCAGATCAGCGTCATCGCCGGTCCTTGCACAGGTGGCGCTGTCTACTCGCCGGCGATCACGGATTTCATCTTCATCGTCGCCGGCCAGGGGTACATGTTCATCACCGGACCAGAGGTGATCCGCGTGGTCACCGGTGAAAAAGTCTCGTTCGACGAGCTGGGCGGCGGCGACGTCCACAACGCGACCTCCGGCGTAGCTCACTTTCTGCCGAAGACCGAGGTGGCGTGCGCAGCCGGCGTCCGCAAGCTGCTCTCCTACCTGCCATCGAGCAACGGCGAGCGACCGCCGTTCGTGCCGACGAGCGACGACCCGGAGCGGGCCGACCCCGAGCTGCAGACGATTGTGCCGGAGGCGCCGAACAAGCCGTACGACATGCGCCATGTCGTCTCCCGCGTGCTCGACGACCGCGAATTCTTCGAGGTCCAGCCCTTCTTCGCACCGAACATCGTGGTCGGGCTCGGCCGGCTGGGTGGCCACGTCGTGGGCATNNCTGCCCGGACGCGACCAGGAGCACGGCGGGATCATCCGCCACGGCGCCAAGCTCCTTTATGCGTACGCGGAGGCGACTGTTCCCAAGCTGACGGTCATCACGCGCAAGGACTACGGCGGGGCATACTGCGTGATGTCGCCCAAGCAGATGGGCGCCGATTTGAACCTGGCGTGGCCCACCGCGGAGATTGCGGTGATGGGTCCCGAGGCCGCGGTCAACATCATCTACAAGCGAGACCTGGCGGGCGCTCCCGATCCGGCAGGTCGCCGCAAGGAGCTCGTCGCCGAGTACACGGCTCGATTCGCCAACCCTTACGTGGCGGCCGAGCGCGGATACATCGACGACGTCATCGAGCCGCGCGAGACGCGGCGCGAGCTGTTGCGCGGCCTGGAGCTGTGCCTGCGAAAGACGGTGGAACGGCCACCGAGAAAGCACGGGAACATTCCCCTCTAGGCGGGCTTGGCGGGCATCGGCGGTACGGTCGAAAGCGCGGAACGCCTGACACGCTCTGACCGCTTGCAGAACTCGTCGACTGTGGCGATCAGCTCGGCTGCGGACCACGTCAACGGTGAGACGGAGAGCGGGGCGCCCGTGTTGGGGTCGAGCTGCTCGGACAGCAACCCTCCAGGCAGCTGGTGGGCGACCACCCAGTTGATGATCTCGCGCGCGGGCTTGAGGTCGTGGGCTGTCTTGGCGGTGGCGATGTACCACTGGGCCATCCAAAGCGTGCAGATGAACCACGGGTTGCCAGGTACCTTCTTGGTGTCAGGCTCGACTTTGAAGTAGTAGTCGTTCTGGTAGCGCGCGAAGCCGCCGGCCGGACCGCGATTGGCAAGGTCCTCGCCGATGGCTTTCATCGTTTGCACGATGCGGGCCTCGTCAGGCGAGTACATCCCGAACCGCCAGAGACCACAGATCGCGCTGTCGTTGACCAAGTCGACGGTCAGCGTGCCGTCCTCCTCGACCGCGATCCTGCGCGCAAACCGGCCGAGGTCTGGGCTGTAAAGGCTAGCGTCGGCGGCCTCGCGCAACCTGTCCGCTGCGTCGCGATAGCGCACAACGCTGGCGACGTCGCCGAACAGCTCGGCAAAGCTGCGGGCGGCGTCCAGTCCGCCCCAGACCGCGCCGACGGTGAAAGCGTGGACGCCCCAACGCTCCTCCCAAAGATCCCATGACGGCTTGATGAGGCCGTTCCGCTTGTCAACGTACGAGGCCATCCAGTCTGCGGCCGGCACGACGAGAGTGGTGTAGAGCCCGACGATGAAATCCAGGTTGCGGTGAATCCTGTAGTGCTGCCACAGCGCCCAGAGGACCAGGCCAGTCTCGTCCTCCTGGACGGGCAGGGTGATGTTTCCGGCGCGGTCGACCCAAGGCAGCCATGAGCTGCCCGGCAAACCGTAGGCCGTGTACTTATGCAGGAAGAACCCCTCTTCGACCAGGCACTGCTGGCAGTAGGTGAAAAAGTTCCGCGTCACATCCTCGTGGCCGGCCCGGTCGAGGGCATTCGCAACCAGGGCTCCGTCCCTCGGCCACGCGTACGCATACGTGTCGCGAGCGAACTTGGTGATGTCGAAGTCGGTGGCCGCGATGATCGCGCCGTGATTGTCGACGTGTGTCCGGGTAGTAAGGATCGAGCGGCGGTAGAGCTTCGTCACCTCTCCGCCAAGCTCCTCGTCGATGTGCCGGTGGTCCTTCTCGGACCACACCTGCCAGTAGGTGAGGGTGCGTCCAAGGTATGTGTCGGGCCCCTTGCCGATGATCAACTCCTGGCCGTACACGGTCACCTCGCTCAGCCGCGCGCCCATGCATACCCAGTGCGTGACAGCGCAAGGGCCGCCGGGCGCGACCGGTACGAGGTTGAAACCGACCGTGCAGTCGACCGAGCCCTGCTCGATCGGATTTCTGCCGAGTTCGCCGTCCTGGGCATCGACCCACGTCCCGGCGAGGCTGCCGCCCTTCTTGCCATTCGCCCACGTGTCGATGCCGAAACCGGGCCCGGCATCCCCGCCGACCAGAAAGTAGCGATTCGCCTTGTAGGCGATGACCGCTTTATGACGCGGGTCGTAAGCAACCGTGTTGCCGAGGTCCGCGCCCTCGATGTACCAGTCGTAATGGAAGAAGACGCGCCCGGTGTTAAAGCCCGTCTCACTCGACACCTCGACGTTGCGGATGAACCAGTTGCGCGCCAGGTCGACGAAGTCCTCGAACTTGACGGTGATCCCCAGGCGGGGATTCTTGAGGGTGACCGCGGTGACGAGCGAGTCCTCCGCATAGCCGAGCTGCCGCTCCCAGCCGGGATCTTCGACCCACGCGAACTTGCCATCGATGAAAAAGCCCGTACGGCACACGTTGCCCATGGTCTGGTTGGCGTCGCCGACCCGCGGAAAGTACATGTCGCGAACCGAATAGTTGGCGTCGAAGCCCACGAGCACGTTGCCATTTCCGACGACGAGGCTTCTAGGCACGCTTTGGGCGCAATCGTACTCGCGGTACTCGACCCCGGCATCCAGGGATACCTTGACGAGCACACTTCCCTGCTTGCGCCGGCCCGCTTACAATCGCCGAAACGTCACAGCACTAAACGGAGCACAACGTCTTGGAAACCGACCCACCACAGTTCGCCCCACCCATACGCATCGTGGCCAGCCGCCGGCGACGGCGCACCGTTGCGGCTCGGCTCCGGTCGGGCGTCCTCGAGCTGCTCGTGCCGGATTGGATGCCGCACGTGGAGCGAGAGAGGTGGGCTGAAGAGATGAGGGTCCGGCTCGCCAAGCGGATGCAGCGCACCCTACCCTCCGACGCGGGACTCGCGACCCGCGCCGACGCGCTCAACGAACGGCATTTCGCAGGCAGGTTGCGCTGGACGTCGATCGCGTTTGCCGACATGTCACACCTGTGGGGAAGCTGCACCTTCACTACGGGCGCGATCAGGATCGCGACGCGGGCGGCCTCGCTCCCCGATTGGGTGATCGATTACCTGCTGGTCCACGAGATGGCTCATCTCGAGCACAGCGACCACGGTGCCGGCTTCCACGAGCTGGAGAACCGATATCCGCTGACGGAGCGAGCGCGGGGCTACCTGATGGCGATCGACCAGGGCGCCACTGCGAAGACCTGATTAGGGCCGGAGAACGATCTTGGTGGCTTCGCGAGCGTCGAACATCCGGTAGGCCTCCTCGGCGTCGTCGAGCTTCATGCGGTGGCTGATGATCGAGTCCGGCTGCAGGCGTCCCGCGGCGATGAGGTCAAGAAGCGGACGCATGTAGGCCTGGACGTTGCACCAGCCGGCGCGAAAGGTGAGCGACTTCATCCACATGGTCATGTACGGAAAGTCGCCCAGGACCGCGCTGGGGACGCCGAGCATCGAGATCGTGCCTCCGCCGCGCACGCTCTGGATGGCAGTGTCGACGGCGGTGAGGAGACCGACGCATTCGATGCTGGCGTCGGCGCCGATACCGCCGGTGTAGCCCTGGATCGCCTCCACCGGATGGACCTGCGACGCGTTGATCGGGATGCCGCCCAGGCCCTGGGCCATCTCCAACCTGGCGTCCACCATGTCGACGACGAAAGTGCGTGATGGCCCAAACAGCTGCGCGCACATCGTCGCCATCAGGCCGACCGGTCCGGCTCCAACTATCGCAACGACGTCGCCCGGTTTGATCTCGGCCCGTTCAGCCCCGAAGAAACCAGTTGAAAGGATGTCGCCGACGAAGATCGCCTGCTCGTCGGAAAGTGCGGGGGGTATTGGTTCCATCGAGTGGTCGGCGTTGGGCACGACCACGTACTCGGCCTGGCCGCCGCCCAGGTCGCCGAAATACTCGCCGTGGCCGAATGTGCCTTTGTCCACGCATTGGTTGAACCAGCCCTTCCGGCATAGAGCGCAGTGGCCGCACGATGTGAAAAAGCTGGCCACGATCCGGTCGCCGGGCTTGAAGCGCTTGACTTCGCCTCCGACCTCCTCGATCACGCCGACGAACTCGTGGCCGAGGACAGCTCCCTGGTTGATGGGGGTGTGGCCGTGAAGGATGTGGAGGTCGGAGCCGCAGACAGCGCCTAGCGTGACTTTCACTAGGGCGTCGCCCGAGCCCTTGATGCTCGGCTTCGGCACGTCGGTGACCTTGACCTCGCCCTCGCTCTGAAATGTGAGCGCCCTCATGGCGATAGATTACGGCCGAACCAGGCCACCTAAGCTACGGACGTGCGCTTGAAGAACTCGGTGGTGGTCGTGACGGGCGCCTCGAGCGGTATCGGCAGGGCGACTGCCCTCGCTTTCGCGAAGAAGAAAGCACGTCTGGCGCTGGGCGCGCGCCGGCTGGACCGCCTCAACGCGGTCGCGAAGATGTGCCTGGAGCAAGGCTCGCCTGACGTGAGCGTCCGCCGCCTCGACGTCGGACTGTCAGACGACGCACGCGCCTTCGTGGCGGCTGCCCTCCGCGATCACGACCGCATCGACGTGCTCGTCAACAACGCGGGGGTCGGCTGGATGGGGCGCCTGCACGAGATGCCAGCCGACAAGGTCGAGGAGCTCGTGGCCACGAATCTCAAAGGGGTCATCACCACGACGCAGGCCGTGCTGCCGGGGATGCTGGCGAGGCGGAGCGGCGTGATCATCAACGTCTCGTCCGTGGTCGGCTTTCGGGCGTCGCCCTACTCCGCGGTGTACTCCGCAACGAAGCACGCCGTCGTCGGGCTGTCGCACGCTTTGCGTGGTGAGCTGTCCGGGACTGGAGTGAAGGTGTGCGTCGTCTATCCGGGCGTGACGGACACCGAGTTCTTCGACTCGACTGAGGTCCCGGTGGGGCCGATGTACTCGGCGTCATGGGTCGCGAACCTGATAGTTCGCACCGCCCAGTTCCCGCGACGGGATGCGATGGTGATGCCACTGCGTTTTGCCCATCTCGCGGAACCGCTGTTGGGCGGCCTGATGGATCACGGGCTGGGTGAGGCGAGGCGGCTCAAATCCCCACACCTGAGCGGCACGGGGCTCGACAAGTAACGCCCGCTACTTCTGCCAGGCGGCCAGGAGCTCCTCCAGGCGGTGCGCATTCTTGACCGAATAGTTGGAGTAGTTGTTGTTCATGATCGCGTGCACCTCTTTGGCAGAGCGCTCCATCTCTTTGATGCGCGGGACCCACTCCTGCAGCTCCTCGTCCTTGTAGTCGTGTCGGAACCGAAGGTTCGGTGGCGCGCCTTTCAGGTCCCACGTCTCATGGTTCCGCCCGTGAAATCGCACGACCGCGAGCTTGCTGGAGGTCACGTCGAAAACCGGCGGCATGCTCGTCTTGTGTCCTGGGGGAACATCGACCGCGACATAAGGGATGTCGCGCGTGCGTAGGAATGCGAGGGTGCCGTCGCGATGGCGGGCATCCATCCACTCCGGCTTGCGCAGCTCGACGGCGACCTGAAATCCGAACATGCGCTCCTGGACCTGCTCGATGTAGGCGAGCGAACGGGATGAGGGCAGGAACCAGGGCGGGAACTGGAAGAAAACGGCGCCGAGGCGCCCGGCAGCACGGAGCGGTTCCAGGGCAGCGCGGAAACGGTCCCAGGACTCGTCGAGCAGCTCGTCCGGCATCTGCTCCAGGTAGATGTTCTTCTCGCGCAAGTTGTCCGGCAGCTGGTCGCGGATGTCCTTGGGCAGGGCCATCGGCTTGGTCGGGTGGTTGGTAAAAAGGGAGAAGGACTTGACGTCGAAGAGGAAGCCTGGCTCGGTCCGCGCCACCCACAGCTCGGAGTTCTCGACCTTGGGCATGCCGTAGTAGGTGGAGTCGACCTCGACCAGAGGGAACTCCGAGGCGTAGAAGTGAAGTCGCTCCTCCGATGACGTCACGTTCAACGGATAGAAGAGCTTGGAATCGATCAGGGACTTGTCGATCCAGCCGGCAATGCCACAACGCACGGTCATGGCTCGATCGTGGCACAAGGGGCTCCTTCGGGCGCTATGATCCGACCGCTCCTTGGGCCGCTACATCCGCTACTGGTACACGTACCGAACCGTCGTGGCGGTGCTGTTGGCGTTGGTCCTGAGCGGGGTCATGTACTGGCTCTACACCCAGCAGCGGGCGTGCGACTCGAGGGTGGGCTCATGCGTCGTCAATGTCTCGGTTCACCCTGAGGACCGGTTCGGATTTCAGACGAGCCCTGATCCAAACGTGATCATCGTCGGCATCGACAACCAGAGCGTGAAGGACATCGGCAACTACCCGGTGCCGCGCAGCGTCTACGCCCAGGCCTTGAAAAATCTCGAGAACGCCGGTGCCGCGGTCGTCGCCTTTGACATCGCCCTTCCGGACGCCCGCGAGCCCCAGACTGACAAGAAGTTTGCGGACGCCCTGGCCACTGCCACAGTGCCAGTCGTTCTGGCCTATGCAGGCGACAACGCAATCAACGGCGAAGGGAAAATCATCCAGACATCCCCGACCACCAACCCGCCCGGCATCGATCAGATCCCTCTCCGGATGTTCAGGTGCGCGGACGCCAGCACCGTTCCCGACGCACCCTGCAAGCAGCCCTATCCGAACGTCGTCTTGGCCTCAACCGACATCCAGCCCGATTCGGACGGCGTGACCAGGCGGATTCCTATGTTCGTCCAGCCCGCGTGCGCGACGACCGGCGCATGCAACACACCGGTTATCAACACGCTTGGCTTCGCCGCCTACCGCGCCTGGGCCTTGCAGGGCTTGACAGGCCCGGACCTCACCGAATCGAACGGGCAGGCGAGCTTCGGCACAGCGTGGACCAAGACCCTCCCTGTCAACGAGACTGGCTCAGCGCTCATCAACTACTTCGGACCTCCAGGCAACTACAAGCAAGGCGGGCAGTTCATCTCGTTCGGTGACGTCTACGCCGGCCGTATCCCCGCCGATAAGGTCAAGGGCAGCATCGTCCTGGTGGGGTACTACAACCTCACCAGTGTCAATGACAACGTCAGGGCCACCACGAGCGCAGGAGCGGGACAAGGCTCGGGCGGGGCGATGACCGGCATCGAGATGCACGCCAACGTGGCTCAGATGCTGATCCCGCCACTGCCGAATGCGCTACCGAAATTCCTGGCGCCGGAGCCACCCCTGGTGGTTTTCCTGGTACTGCTCGTCCTGGCAATGGTCACGGCGCTTGCCGTGGCTCGCATGCCTGTTCTGGTTGGCCTGCTCGTGACCGCCGTCGCCCTGGTCGTTTTCACGTTTGCAATGGCGTTTTTCTCGTTCAACAACGGTTTCGTGCCAGACCTTTTCCATCCGCTCCTCGCGATGGCTCTCGTTTACGCGGGCGTCACCGCGTATCGATTCCTCTACGAAGATCGCGAGAAGCGGAAGGTGACTGCCCTGTTCGGCCATTACCTCAAGCCCGAGATCGTGGCGCAGCTGGCCAAGACACGCGGCGGTGTCGACGACATCTTGCGTGGAGGCGAACGCCGGGACATCACGCTGCTGTTCGTCGACGTCCGCGGCTTCACCTCGATGTCGGAACGGATGGAGGCTCATGAGGTGGTCGACGTGGTCCAGATGTACCTGGACCACCTGAGCGGGATCATCTTCCATTGGGACGGGACGGTCGACAAATATGTCGGCGACGAGATCGTCGCGTTCTGGAACGCCCCCAGGCATCAGGAGAACCACGCGCTGCTGGCAGTCCGCTGCGCCTACGACCTCATCAACCGCGCGCCTGAGCTGCAGCAGAGATTGCTGGATAAGGGCCTGCCGCCCATCCGTTGGGGCATCGGCATCAACACCGGTCATGCGGTCGTCGGCAACATGGGCTCCCGCAGCCGCTTGCAGTACACGGCTCTCGGCGACACCGTCAACACCGCGGCCCGTTTCTGCGCCAACGCGCCTGCGTACCACCTCCTGATCGGCCAGCCAACCTACGACGAGTGCAAGGACTACATCGCGGTCGACATGGTTCCCGGCGTCCAGCTGAAGGGCAAGTCCGCCGAAACCTTCCGGATCTACCAGGTGACCGCGATTCGGGAAACCCCGACCTCCCCGTGGGTTCCCTTCCCCACCGAGATGGCGCTCCAGCAGCAGGACACTTTCACGCAGCAGTACACACACAAGACGATCCTCGGCAACGTGAACTCGACCTCGCGCGACATCCTGGTCGGCGACGCCGCGCAGCAAGCGCTGGATGATCAGGCGGCTGTGGCGGCGACCCCGCCTTACGGCACTCCGGCGTATGGCACGCCGATTCAGAGTCCTGGAGAATCGCCGACGCCCGCCGAACTCTAGTGAAGTAGGGCGGCGAGCAGCAAAAGCGCGGGCGTCAAGGCAAGCACGCCTGCGATCACGCCAAGGCAACCTGACGCTTTCTTGGCCACGGGCTTGACCGGCGGAGCGGGGTTGTAGACGGCCTTGGCCTGGGCGGCTGCCGCCGGCTCGGCCATCGAGGGAACTGCGAGTGGCGAGGCCACCGACGCGGCCTGCGCCGCTGCTACCGCCGGCACCATCTTGGATAGGTCTGCGCCAGGTTCGAGGCTCTTTTGCCAGCCAGGGCACAAACGGTCGGCGATGCGCGACATGGTCGTGTCGAATTCCTCGCCGGTCTGGAACCGATCCTCGGGCCGCTTGGACAACGATTTGAGGATCATCTCCTCGAGTCGCATGTCGATTCCGGGACGGCGCACCGAAGGTGGCATTGGCGGGGCCTGCACGTGCTTGGCCATCAGCGTGAAGGGTCCGTCTGCCTCGCTTGCCGTGAAAGGGGGCTGGCCCACAACCAGCTCGTAAAGCATGATGCCCGCCGAATAGAGGTCGCTGCGCCCGTCGACCTTGCTGGACGCCACCTGCTCGGGGGACATGTACTGCGGCGTGCCCACAGTGGTGCCGGTCTTGGTCGCCGTGCCGCCTGGACCAGAGTCATCGGTCAGCCGGGCGATGCCAAAGTCTGCGACCTTGACGTTGCCCTCGTCAGACAGCAGCACGTTCTCAGGCTTCATGTCGCGGTGCACGATGCCGTGCTTGTGCGCGTAGTCGAGGGCCTGCAGCACTCCATGCATGACAGCGAAGGTCTGCGGCAATGGCACTGACCCCAGGTTCACCATGTCGCGCAGCGAGCGCCCGCGTACGAACTCAAGCACGATGTAGTTCGCATCGCCGATCTGCTCGAGGTCGTGGACCTGCACGAGGTTGGGATGGCTCGTCCGCGCCATGACCTGGGCCTCTTGCAGGAACCGCATGAGCGCTGTCGGGTCGGCGGCGGGCGAAAGGATCAGCTCTTTGATCGCGACCTCGCGGCCGAGTCCCGGCTGCTCCGCCAGGTAGACGGCGCCCATACCACCACGCCCGAGCTCGCCCTTGATGAGGTACTTGCCGATCTGACGCGTACCGCCAGGCGCGGGCGGCGGGGTGGTCGCCGGGTGAGGCGGCTGGACCGGCAACCGCATCGTGGCGTCGACTGACTGATGCGCCGCAGCCGGTGCGGGCGGGGGTGCGGGTGCGGCGGCTGTGGGGTGGCTGGTTGGCATGCGCATGGTCGCCTCGACCGGCCTGGGGGCGGCCGCCGGCGGCGCTTGGGAGCTCGGCGGGGGTGTGGCCGCGGCGTCCGGCGCAGGAGTGAGGGGGTTCAGCTCGGGGGCCCAGTCGGGGATCGGCGTTGGCTGCGGATTGGGGGGAGTTTGGGGGGTCAGACCGGGCTCGGCCATTTCGCTCGGAGCCTAGCAGAGTGGGTTAAGCGCAAACACATCCACGGATAAGGCTGCCAAACCGCTGGCATTTTTGCGGCATTCGACCCATAATCGGGCCCGAACCACGCCAGTATTTCGAGGAGGACACCTATGTCGCAGATGCCGCCACCGCCGCCCGGACAGCCGGCCCCCATGGGAGGGACGCCAAACCCTGTCGGCGGTAACAAGAACCTGTACACGATCCTTGCCTGGGCTTTGTTTCCGCCCATTGGCAGCCTGATCTTTCTTTTCGTCGGCAAGGACGACCCGGACGTCAAGTACAACTCAGCGAACGCGACCGTCATCCACGGCGCGGCGCTGGTGATCTACATCGTGACGATTATTCTCTCCGCGGTAACGGTTGGAATCCTGTTTTTCCTCCCGATCCTGTGGTACTTCATCTGGTTCATCGTGTGGGTGATCGGACTCATCCTTGCGCTGCAGGCCGGTGGCCGCCGATTCGCGTTTCCAGCCATTCAGGGCCTCGCCTCGAAGTACGTGCCGATGGTCGAGGGCTGGGCGAAGTAACGATCAGCTGATCAATTAAAAAGGGCCCCGTATGGGGCCCTTTTTTGTTGCTATGCCTTCGCGATCTGCTCCATCGCCCTTTCCACCCCCAGGCGCAGCTCGTCGCGCTCCTCGCGCAGCAAGCCCGCCTCCGCCCTGGTGTGCGCAAGCTGATACCTCAACCGCTCGACCTCCGCGGTCAGATCGCGCACGCGCGGGTCAGGCCCGCCGCTGGTGCTCCGCACGTCGGCGAGCTCCAGGCGCAGGCGCTCGAGCGCCACTTTGAGGTCACGCCTCTCCGCCAGCAGCTCCTGGACCAGCGACTCAGACGGCTTTGTCGGCTCTTTCGACATAGCGACAGAGTCCGGGTTGGAACTCGCGGAGCCGGAGGTGCTCCATCTCCCCGCGAAGGAAACGCGCCTTGATCTCCAGGCCCTTCATCGGCTTGACGCTTTCGAATGGAAACCGATAGAGCTTCCCCGAATCGACGAGCACGCACAATGCCAGGCGCTCCCCATCCTTCTCGATGACGTGCTTGTAGCAGGGCACCGTGCGTCGAGCCACCTCAATGGTGGTAAAGCCCGCCACCCTTCCCGTCAGCACCTCGATCGGACTTCGCATGTGCGAATGCTAATTCAGCAGGGAGAGCTGCTCGGGCTCGGGAGGTGGTTTGAGAATCACGCGGCGGCGATCAGAAACACCGTGATTCGCAAAGCACGACCTTTCGTGCCTTCTGGCGTCACAACGGCGCGCATACGACGACTCGTGCCCTTTTGGCCGTTTCAACCGCTCAGGGCTGCTCGGTTTTGCGGCGCGTCGGTCGCTTGGGCGCCCGGGTTGTCGACGACGGGCAGAAGTCGTTCAGGATGCACCCTTCGCAGCGCGGCCGGCGCGCCAGGCAGACCCGCCGACCATGGAGGATCAGGCGCAGCGACAGTCCGGTCCACTCCTCTTTCGGCACTATCGGGCACACCTGCCGCTCGATCTTCACCGGGTCCTTCGACGAGGCGATCTTGAGGCGATTCGTAAGGCGCTTGACGTGGGTGTCGACAGCGAAGCCCGGCACGTCGAAGCCCACTCCGAGGATCACGTTTGCCGTCTTGCGCCCGATGCCCGGCAGCTTGACCAGGTCGTCAATGTTGCTCGGTACCTGGCCGTCGAACAGTTCGACCAGCTTGCGGCCGGCGCCGATGATCGAGCGCGTCTTGGCGCGAAAGAAGCCGGTCGGCTTGATCAGCACCTCGACCACCGCAGGGTCCGCGGCGGCCAGGTCGGCTGCCGTCGGGTAGCGCCGGAACAGCTCAGGCGTGACCAGATTAACGGCGCGGTCCGTCGTCTGCGCGGACAGGATGGTGGCGATCAACAGCTGGAACGGGTCCTGGTGCGCCAGCTCCGTAACCGCCGGATACGCCTCCTTCAAACGCTCGACCGTCAACTTCGCCCGCAGGCGCGCGCCCGCCGGCAGCCTCGGAAGCGGCGGAGCCTTTTTGCGTTTGGGCCTAGGAGCCAAGCAATTTGCGCGCTGCGGCCGCGATCTGGGAGCCCTCGGCCCTCCCCGCCAGTCGTGCGGTGGCTGCTTTCATGACCGTCCCGAAAGCCTTGGGGCCTTCTGGCTTCAGCTCATTGACGACGGCCTGGACCTCGGCCTCGACGTCTTCGGTGCTCATTGCAGCGGGCAGGTAACCACGCAGGACGGCCATCTCGGCCTCCTCGCGCGCCGCCGACTCTTCGCGGCCCGCCTTCCTGTAGACCTCGATCGCCTCTTCCCGCTTCTTAACCTCTCTGCGGGCAACCCGTTGGACGAGCTCGTCGTTCAGCTCACCCGCCCCGGTCTCCTTGCTCGCTTTCACGAGTTCGCTCTTTAGGAGCGAGAGAGTGCTGAGGCCAAGCTCGTCGCGACTGCGCCGAGCTTGCACCAGGTCAGATTGAATGCGGTCGTAGAGCGCCATCGCAGCGATTGTCACACAGAGGTGCTGTGGCCCTTGAGTTCGCACCTCTAAGCGGAGATCGCCGATAATCGGCCCCAGTGCTCCTACTCATTGGACCTGCGGTAGCTGTCATCGGGATCGTGGCGGTGGTCTTCGTCATGCGCCACAAGTCGGTCGAGAAGCGCTCGATGTACTCGGCGCGCCGCTCTCAGATCGAGCACAAGGTGCGCGCGGCGCGCCAGCGAACGCTCGCCCCGACGAGAGGCGCCGAGAAAGCGGACAAGGGGCACTCGATCGAGGAAACCGCGAGCGCAGCCCCTAGCCTCACCTATGAAACCTCGGCGTACGCAGGCCCGCCCGTAGCGTCACCCCCTTCAAAAGCCCCCTCGCACCCTGCACAGCCAGCCTGGGACACCGGGCCGGTCACCACTCCGGTCGACCCGCCGGCCTTCGCTCCTCCGGCGCCCGCGTACGAGCCTTCGCCTGCGTTCGAGCCGCCACCTGCGTTCGAGCCGCCGCCGGCGCCCGCGTACGAGCCGCCACCTTTCGAGGCGCCTGCGGCTCAGCCCGAGTGGACGCCCACGCCGCCCGCGCCGCTGGAGCAGGAGCGCGCGGCCCCCCAGCCGGTCACGACTTCGGCAGGTGCCGGTGCCTCCTGGTCGGTGGTCGGCGAAAGCAAAGGCCTGGCCGAGCCTGAGCCCGCCCCCAAGAAGAAAGGGTCCAAGGACGCCCAGTCAGGGGCGTGGTCCCTCGCTTCAGGCGAGGTTGCGGGCGATGAGCCTGACGAAGGGCCGAGAAAGCCGAGCACCGTGGTCGCGATCGCGCAATATGCGTTGTTCGTCGTCGGCCTCGTGACGGTGCTCATCGGAGTCCTCGTGACGGTGGCGAACTCGCACGGCACCTAACCGTCTGGGCCGGCCACCGAGCTCAGCGATCAGTAAGGCCAATCTTTAGCGCTGCTGCACCGGTGATGTGGCGAGTATCGCCGCTGCCAATCCCCGGCCGCCGTCAGTCATCACTGTGTCGCTGACGATCGCGCGACAGCCCAAGGCTTCGACCGCCGGTGCCAGCGCAGCGTCTCGCGTGTCGACCATAAAGGCGCTTGCAGCGCCGGCATACATCTTCGCCACCGCACTGGGTGATGCCTCAAGACCCATCGCTCGCATCATCGCCACGGTCGGTCCCTTCAGCGCAACACCGCCAACGATCGGAGAGATGGCCACCGTTCGATCCCGCTGAACGTGCGAACCGAGCACGCGCAGGATCGGCGCAATCGAGATGAGTGGGTTGGAGGGACCGATCACCACGATGTCGGCATCGGCCAGAGCGGCCAACGCCTCGCGAGTCGGCTTCGCTGAGTCGATCCCCTCGAAATCGATACGGCGCAGCGCCGGCGCCAGCCGTTCCCGCACGAAATATTCCTGAAACGAGAGCACCCCACCGTCGGTGTCAAAGCGCGTGCGAACCCTTTCGTCGGTCATAGGCAGCACAGCAGCTTCGACTCCAAAGCGGCGGCAAAGCTCCAACGCCGTCTCGGTTAGGGAGCGGCCTTGCCGCAGCAGCTCGGTGCGAACCAGATGGGTGGCAAAGTCCTTGTCGCCAATTCGAAACCAGGGCTCCTCACCCAGTCGCTCGAGCGCCTCGAGCGTGTGAAACGTGTCGCTTTTGACGCCGTAGCCGGCTTCGTCGTTGAAAGCGCCGGCGAGCCTGTAGATGACCGCGTCCACGTCCGGGCTCACGAGCAGGCCCCAGAACTCGTCGTCGTCAGCAGTGTTGGCTATGACCGTCAGGTCGCCCGCAGGCAGCATCGACTGGAAGCCTGATGCCAGCATGGCGCCGCCCGTGCCACCGGCGAGCACGACAACCTTCATCGGAAGAGATCTTCCGCAGCCGGCCGGATCAGCTCACGTCCGCTGCCAGTCCCATGCAGGTCCAGGCCGCGGACGATCACGACTGGCGTCCGGCGCGTCTTCCCCATCACAAGGCCTGAGGCCGCTGCCACCTCGTCGGCAACGGCGAGCACCGTCGCGTGCAGCTCACGGCCCGCATCGTCGGTGCGCCCCCGCATATCGATGAGTGCCGGCATCCCGGCCACACCAAGGGCTACGTTGACAATCCCGAGTCGCCATGGACGGCCGAACGTATCGGACACGATGACCGCAGGCGTCACCCCTGTGATCTCGTGCAGCCGGGCGCGAAGATGCTCAGCGCTTGCATCAGGGTCGACAGGAAGAAGGGTCACCACCTCCGAGCCCGGGATGTTTGATTGATCGACTCCACTGTTGGCGCACACGAAACCGTGACGCGTCTGCGTGATCAGGACGCGCTCGGTTCGCAGGATCCGCACGCTCTCGTCGAGCACCACCTGAACAAAGCGCGGGTCGGGCGCGGCCACCAGATGCGGGGCCAGCCGAATCGCCTCATCGCTCGCGGTGACAGTGGCCAGGTCGCGGGTGCGACCCTCAGCCTTGGACACCACTTTTTGCGCCACGACCACGATGTCGTTCGCCTCCAGGCTGACGCGAGAGGCGATGAGCTGCGCGAGATCGTCACCAGCCGCAATCTCAGGCATGCCGTCAACGCCGAGGAGCTCGTAGCGCCTCAATCCATGCGCCGCGCGTGCTCGAGATCTTCGGGTTCATCGAGGTCCAGAGCCATCGCGTCCGACTTGTGGACGGCGAAGTTGACGCCCTTCGTCTCGGCCTCACGGCGGAAAGCAGTCAGCGAGTCCTCGCCGAAGTGCAGTGAGATCGCGTCCGGAGGGCTGATGTACAGGGCGTTGGTGCCGCCGCGCCCCAGTGCCGGCGCAGCCACCACCGCCGGTGGCGCGAGGCGGCCGGCGACGTCGAGCATGTCCTTTACCGACTGCGGCGTCACCAGCGGCAGGTCGCTCGAAAGGATGAGGACGGCCTGGGCCTTGCTCTTGAGCGCATGGGCGATACCCAGCTTCGCGGCCACGTTCTGGCCTTGCTGCTTCCTCTCGATCACGGCCTCCACGCCGAGACGCTCCGCGATGTCTTTGACTTCCGCGCTGCCGCCTATGACCAGGCGATGATCACCGGCAGCGGCCGCGCGAATCGCTCGCTCCGCATTGCGAAGAGCGAGCTCTCGGCGCGCCTTTGCGTCGAGCACGTCGCCCAGCCGCTGCTTGGCCTGATCCAGATCTTTGACCAGCACGATGACCCACGCGCCCGAAGCCTTGCCTTCGCCTACGCGATCTTCCGTCAGCCCCATCGAGCGCGAATCCGAGGCAGGATCTGCGAACCGTAAAGCTCGAGGAAGCGCGCCTGGTCGTTGCCCGGCGCATGAAAGACAAGGTGGTTGAACCCCAGCTCGATGTATGGGCGTAGCTGCTCCAGGTGTTCGTCCGGATCATTCGAAACGAGCCAGCGGCGATGCGCGACGTTCTCAACTTCGCGCGCCAGGCGCTCCATCTCGCGCGGATCGTCGATGCCGGCCTTCGCATCGGCAGGAAGAGCCAGCGCGGCCCAGATCTTCGTGTCCTCCATCGCGCGTTCGCGGTCGGTGTCGTAAGAGACCTTGACCTCGATCATCTTGTCGAGGCCGGCGGCGTCGCGACCCGACTCGGTCGCGCCTTCGGCAAAAGATGGCAGCAGCTGCTCGGAGTAAAGCTCCATGCCCTTGCCTGAGGTGCAAATCAAACCGTCGCCGGCGCGCCCCGCGAACTTCGCCACCTGCGGTCCTCCCGCGCCAACGTAGATCGGGATCGGCTTGTCGGGCTTGTCGTAGATCGTGGCGTTGCGCGTGTGGTAGTACTCGCCGTCGAAGGTCACGAGCTCCTCTGTCCACAGCTGTTTGATGAGGCGCACCGCCTCGCGCAGCCGGGCGAATCGCTCCTTGTTGTCAGGCCACTGGATGCCGAGGGCTCCCTCGTTCAGGTGCTCGCCCGTGCCGACGCCGAGGATCATGCGATCCGGGTACAGCGAGCCAAGCGTGCCGAAGGCTTGCGCGACGACTGCCGGGTGGTAGCGAAAGGTTGGCGTCGCGACCGAGGTTCCGAGCGCGACGCGCTTGGTTCTCTCGCCTGTCGCCGCCAGCCACGCGAAAGCGAAGGGCGCATGGCCGTCGGAGTGGCGCCACGGCTGGAAGTGATCGCTGACGAACACGCTGTCGAAACCACGCTCCTCTGCGGCAACTGCGAAGTCGAGCAGTGGGCGGGGGGCGAACTGTTCGGCCGAGGCTTTGTAACCAAGCCGGAGCATCTTGTTCAATCCTCAGCGCTTGTAGTAGCGCTTCCAGCTGAAGCCGATGCCGCCGGCCGCAGCGGCGATCACGACCACGACCAGAGCGATGAGAGAGTGGCTGTCGAAGTTGGCGATCCCGCTGATCAGGAGCAGCGCAAGTGCGCCAACCGCGAGCAACATCATGGCCACCAGCGTGACAGCGCGGTGGAGCTTCATCGCCCCACCAGCTTACCGGCGTAGGCGTTACCGTCGATGAATGGCAGCAGATGAGGCGCAAGTCGTCCACCTCGAGTCGGTGGCCTCCACCCAGGATGTGGCTCGCGACCTCCCGCTCGGCTCGGTCGTGGTCGCCGACCACCAGACAGCGGGGCGCGGGCGCCTCGAGCACCGATGGGAGGCGCCACCCGGCACCGCGCTGCTGGTCTCATTCGTGCTCGCGCCGAACCCGCTGCTGAGCCTGGCTGCCGGGGTGGCGGCGGCTGAAGCCTGCGAGCAGGGAGTGCGGCTGAAGTGGCCCAACGACCTGCTCCTTGGCGGACGCAAAGTGGGCGGCATTCTGGTCGAGGCCACGACCGCAAAGGCGGTCTGTGGGATCGGTATCAATCTCACGTGGGCACCCGAGGGCGGTGCCAGCTTGAATCAGCCTCGGGACGGGCTGCTCGCACGGCTCCGGGGCGCCGTCGACGTGTGGAGCTCAGCGCCCCCGAAAGATGTGCTGGCACGGTGGCGAGAGCTGTCGGACACGATCGGCAGGAAGGTGCGCGTGCAGCTGCCGGATCGCGCCTTCGAAGGCCTAGCCCAGGACATCAACGAGCATGGCGAGCTGATCGTCGACGGCGCGGTGGTGAGCGCCGGCAGCGTCACGCACGTAGCAAGCTAAGGATTTCCGGCAGCACCTCGCCCGCTCGTCCGTGGATCACAACTTCTGCAAGTGAGTCGAAGGGCGTCGGTTCGGCGTTGACGATGATCAGCGTTGCGCCGGAACGCACCGCAGCCAGCGGAATGTCGGCGGCGGGGTGCACCACGAGTGACGAGCCGACGATGAGCATGACGTCAGCGCTTTGTGCCAGAGCCAACGCCTCATGCATGGCCGCCACTGGCATCGGCTCACCAAACAACACGACAGTCGGTTTGAGATGCGTGCCTCCACAGGATTTGCATAGAGGTGGCATTTGTACCGCCAGCCTGGCCTGAACGACGGCTCGTGACTCCCGAATCCCGCAGTCGAGGCACTGCACGGTGCGACTCGACCCGTGAACCTCGACCACACTCCGGCTACCCGAGGCCTGGTGGAGGCCATCGGTGTTCTGCGTCACTATCGCGACTAGAACACCTGCGGCCTCGAGCGCTACCAGCGCCAAATGTCCAGGGTTGGGTCGCGCGGCGAGCGCGATCGCACCTCGCTCCTTCGACACCATCCAGTAGGCGGTCGGATCCTGCATGAAGGAGTCGATCGAAGCGACCTTGACCGGGTCGTACTGGGTCCATAGCCCGCCCACGCCCCGAAAGGTCGGGATGCCGCTTTCGGCCGACGCCCCTGCGCCCGTGAAGGCCACGCCCTTGCGAGCAGCCGATAGCAGCTCGGCAGCTCGCTCGACCGTCACGTCCCTGCTCCTTGAGCCGCCGCGAAAACTGATTGCTGGGCGTAACGCAGCTTGAACGTCTCGTAGGACTCGACGGCCGCCTCGGTCGGGATCGGCACCCACTGGGCTTCGCGATGCTCACGGACCGCGCTCACTCTCAAGACGCGGAATTTCTCGGCCGATTTGCCCTTGAGCTGAAGGCCTGGCATCTCGTCGACGGCTACGTACTCGGAGCACGCCTCAAACGTCGGCCAGCCGACGAGGATGTTGAAGGCCGGGGCCGCGCTGCAGAAGCGCGCGGCCGTGTTCACGGTGTCTCCGAGGGCTGTGTACTGCAGGCGATCCTTGCTTCCCATGTTTCCCACCACCGCCGGGCCGGTGTTGATGCCGATGCCCCAGCTTACGGGCGGCAGGCCATGTTCGACGAGCTTCGCCTCGAGTGCTGAGGCCTGGGCGATCAGGTCGTACGCACAACGCGGGGCCAGCAGCGCGTGATTGGGTTGGTTGGCCGGAGCATTCCATAACGCCACCACCTCGTCGCCAACGTATTTGTCTCTACCAGTGGAGTGTTGGTGTTGATTGGGTGCTTCGGGTCCTCGGTGTCCGGCGCCGTTTGCCTGTCGAGTGGAAAGTCGTAGAGGATCACCGACGGGTGAAGGCTCGTCAGATAGGTGATGACCCTGGCGTGATCCGCGTTGGCCAAGGTGCCGACGGCCGCCAGGGACGACTGGTCAAGCGCGATGAACGTGATGCTCTGATCCGGCTTCGGCGCGGGGAACAACTGGTCCTGGGCCGCGAACAAGGGGCCGTTCATCACGCCGCTCGGGCTCAGGATCAAGACGAGCGCGCCGCTATGTTAGGTGCCGTGCGGCTGGGTGTCCCGAATTCGCGGCGAACCCTGGCGATCTACCTCGCGGCCGGCGCTTCTTTCGCGGCGCTGTCCGCGCGTGGTCTCACGGTGCCGCTCTATGCGCACGAGCTCGGCGCCGATCGCTTCCAGGTCGGTGCGCTGTTCTCGGTCGCGACCCTTGCCGCCGCTCTCCTGTCGATGCCTGCGGGAGTCCTCATCGATCGCTTTGGCACGAGGACGCTGCTGGTTGTCTCCTTCATCATTGCGGCCGTCTCTCAGCTGGCCATGGCCGAAGCCACGACGGTGGCGCCGTTGTTCTTATGGCAGATCGTCGGCGGATTGGGCTCAGGCGCCCAGCAAGCCGCGCTGTTCAGCGCAGTCACCGCACTCGTGCCGAGCAACCGGCTGGGGCGGGCAATGGGTTGGCTCACGTTCTCGATGCAGGCCGGGTTTTTCATCGGCCCGTCCATCGCCGGTCTGTTGCTCCAGTGGATCGATCTGCGCACGGACATCGCGGTGACGACTGCGGTGCTCGTGTTCGCGATCCCCGGCGCCATGGCAGCCAGCACTGCGCCGCAGTCGAGCCAGCGGCTCACCTTCATGAAACCTCTGCGGGCGCTCATCGCGCAGCGTTCGTTCGGCCCCGTAGTGGTTGGACTCCTGGCAGCGACGCTCGCCTGGGGAACCGTTGGCGCGTTCCTGCCGATCTTCGGCAAGGAAAGCCTGGGGTTATCGAACTCACGGATCGGACTGATGCTGGCAATTCAGGCAGTCGCCAACGGCCTGGCCCGCATCCCTGGCGGAAGGCTCGTAGACCGAGCGAAGCATCGGTGGCCGATCGTGTTCGTCGGCGTGATGGTCTGGTCGGTGGCGGCGATCGTGCTCGGCCACCTCAGCGGGTTCTTGGCGCCGGTGGTCTTGCTGGTGATCGCCACACCCTTCGTCGCCACGGTTTACGTGGCCATCGGAGTCGTGTTCGGCGACCTGTCCATCGGGTCCACCCGCGGGGTGGCGATGGGTGCGTATGGGACGGTGCTGTTCCTCGGTTTGGCTGCCGGCCCGCTGGCATTCGGGCCGATCATCCAGTCGTACGGTTACGCCGCCGGCTTCACCGCTTGTGCCGGGGTCGCGATGGTCCTGGCACTCGTGATGGCCGCGTTCCACGCCGAGCCCCTACGCCCGCCCTCCGAGGTCCCCCTGCCTCCGCCCGCGCCGGGGACGTAGCATCCGACCTGTCGCCGGGCTGATGCGCGCGACATATTCGGCCACCACCTTGCCGTGGCTCGGGAACGCAAGTGGTGGCAGCGAATCGAGCGAAAACACCCCCACCTCGAGCATCTCCCGGCCGGGAGCCGGCCGGCCACCGGCGGCAAGTCTCGCCTGATAAGCGATTCCAATCATGCTGGGAGCCGTTCGCTTGGCGATGTGGTAGACCCCGATGAGGCGCGTCATCTCCACCCGCGCGCAGATCTCTTCCAAGCATTCGCGAGCCGCCGCATCCCAAGGGTCCTCATCGTCATTGACGAATCCACCGGGCAGGCACCACTGGCCGAGACCCGGCTCGATCGCCCGGCGTCCCAGCAAAATTCCGCCATCGACCTCGACCACCACGGCGGTCGTCACCTTGGGGTCGTGCCAAAGCACGAAATCGTCGTTGGGACAGCCCTCGACCTGCCGACCTTCGACCACGCGCGCAACGAGCTCGGCGCCACAGTTGACGCAGTAATGGGTCACTTGGCCAACTCTAGAGACCCAGGGAACCGCTGAGAGAGCCGCTAAGCGTGCTGCTTCGTCGGTACCGTTTTCATGTCCGCGACGCGGACCTGGTTGCGCCCGCCTTGCTTGGCGGCATAGAGAGCCTGGTCCGCACGCTCCATCAGAGTGGTAAACAGCGCGGGCTCGGCCGTGGCGGCGACGCCGATGCTGATGGACAGCTTCACCCCGCCGGGGAACGTCGCCGCAGCGACCTTGGCACGGATGCGCTCCGCCAGCGTGCGCGCTCCCTGCTCAGTCGTCTCGTGAAGGATGATGCCGAACTCCTCGCCACCGTAGCGCGCGCAAACGTCTGATTCCCTTGCGCCAGAGGTGAGGATCTTGGCCAGCTCGTGCAGCACAGCATCGCCTTCGAGATGGCCGTACGTGTCATTGACCTGCTTGAAGTGATCGAGGTCGATCATCAAGAACGCGATGCTCTTGTGATAGCGCCGCGCCCTGTTCATCTCCTGGATGTACCGCTCGGCCAGGGCGCGCCGGTTAGGTAACTTCGTGAGCTCGTCCGTGAGGGCGTTCTCCTCCTGCGCCTGAAAGAGCTGGGCGTGCCGGATGGCGATGGCGCCCTGAGAGGCGACACCGTTGAGCAGGTCGGCCTGGTCATCGGTCAGCTCCCGCGATGCGTTGAGGTAGAGCTCCATCGCACCCATCAGCTGACCCGACCGCTGCATTGGAACCACGAGAACGTGTTGGGGGTGGCCCCCCGCCTCAAGGGTGGGCGAAGCTTCTTCTGCCAGCTTGAGCACCTGCGGCCCCATCGCCGTCAGGGCCGTCCGTAAAGGCTCTTCGTCCAGGTGCCGCACCAGGCCCTTGGCCCGGGGTGCAAGGTTGTACTCGGCTTCCCGGCGCATCTCGTTGCTGCCCGGGGTCATCAGGTACATGGCGCCGGCGACGGCCCCCATGATCCGACCGGCGTGCGTCAAGGCGACGTTGAGCACCTCCTCGAGCGCCAGCGAGGAGTTGACAGCCGACGCGATCGCCAGCAGGAGGCCGGCGCGATCTCGCGCGCCACTCTCGTCCGCAAGGGCGGCCTGAAGCTGCCGGGTGGTCCTGCGAAGACGCATCAAAGACACGGTCAGCAGGACGAACGCGACGACGAGCAGGATTGAAGTCACGAGCAGAACGCTCGCTATATCAGGCACTGACCCCCCTTTTTTGAGTTGCCATAGGTTAACGCCCATGACCGCAGGGTTGTTCGGGCTATACTCGGCCCGACCTGGAGCCGATCTCTTTCGACGACCTCCCCCTCGGCGGCGAGTGGACGACCCGGCGGCGCACCATCTCGGAATCTGAGATCGCGCTGTTCGCCGCCGTAGCCGGCGATTTCTCACCGCTGACAATCGACGCCACTCACCGAAATGGCCGAATTGTGCCTCCCGCGCTGCTCGTCGCCATGGCTGTCGGCCTGGGCTCGATGGACATGCCGGTGCCCGCGGTCGTCCAGTGGGAGTGGCTCAACTGGAAGTTCCCGCGGCCCGTCCGCGCCGGGGACACGATCTACGCCCGCTGGACACTGACCCAGAAGCGCGCCCCCGTTGCCGACGATCCGACGGCGATCGTGGTCTGGCGCGTCGACGTGCACACGGCCGCCGGAGCCCTCTGCGCGGAAGGGGAGGTCGGAGCCAGCGTTTTGAGGAAGGCAGCCGTCAGCGCCCCGATCCGCGCCGAGGAGCCAGTCCTGCCGGGTGCGACGGCCCCCAGCCCGGCTCCCCGACGCAGCAGGAGGCGCCGTCGCCCAACTGCCGGCGAAGGTGCGAAAAGCCCCGCGGAGCCCAAAGCAGCGGTGGCGGTCGAAGCACCAGTCGTATCTCCACCAGCTTCCGCGGCTGAGCGCCCTCCTGGAGCGCCGAGGCGCCGCCGGCGTCGCCGGTCACCAGGCTCGGCACAAGCGCGAAACGGCGGCGGGGCGACCAGCAGCGCTTCGGCAGAGGCGCCACCCCCTGGGGCCGCGGTACCGCCGACCACAGCATCCCCGGCCCTGGCGCCCGCAGGTGCGAGTACTACCAACCCGCTAACGCGCGCCATTCGGCGTCTCAGGCGGCCCTAGACCTCCCGGAAGTCGCTCAGGCTGGGACTTCCAGAGCCTCCAGGTACTCGATGACGCGGCGGGTCAGCTGGCTCGGGGTGGAAGCGCCACTTGTCACTCCAACCTTCTTGACGCCCTTGAACCAGCTGAGGTCCAGGTCCTCGAGGCTGTCGACGAGATAGGCGGGTTTGTGGCCCAGCTTCTTGACGACCTCGACCAGCCTCAGTGAGTTGGATGACCTTGGACTGCCGACCACGATCACTAGGTCGACGTGTGGCGCCGCCTCAACTGCGGCTTCCTGCCGCTCCTGCGTCGCGCGGCAAATCTCGTTGTGGACCTCAGCGTTCGGGTAGCGGGCCTGGACGCGGCCAATGAGGTCCTCCGTGTCCCAGACGGAAAGCGTGGTCTGGCAGGTGACCGCGATCCGGTCGCCTTTCAGCTCGAGCGCGTCGATGTCTTGGGGGTCCTGGACGAGATGCACCTTGCCAGGAGCCTCACCCATCACCCCTTCCGGCTCGGGGTGTCCCTTCCGGCCGATGTAGACGACCTCGTAGCCCTTTCGGGCGAGATCAGCCACCAGCTCGTGGGTGCGAACGACGTCCGAGCAAGTGGCGTCGATCGGGGTTAATCCGAGCTCCACGGCCCGCTGCTTGACCTGGGGCGAGACGCCGTGGGCAGTGAAGATCACGGTGCCGCCTTTGATCTGGCTGAGGCCGGCCAGCCGGTCGTTCTGGTCAACCAGCTCGACTCCCTGCCGCTGCAGGTCGTCGGTGGCGTGGGTGTTGTGTACCAGCATCCCGAGCATGTGCACGGGCCCTGTGGTCTCCTCCCGCACGCGCTTGGCGATCCGAAAGGCATCGACCACGCCGTGGCAGTAGCCCCGGGGGGTGATTTTCAGAACTTCCATCTAAGCCGAGTTTACGCGGAGGGGTTGGACCGGCTTACTTGTCGGCGACACCCACAAAGAGGTCATTCTCCGGCAGCTTGGAGCCCGGCTTGCCACGCGCGAGCCGGTAGTACTCGGTGCCGAAGGCCATCCGGTAGATCTGGTCCGCCATGGTGCTGAACCACGAGTTGGGATCGTTCTGCGACACGTGCGCGGCGAAGGCTTCGCGCTTGCGATCGACGTAGTCGCTGACGTCGAGCTGGGTCGTGAGCAGCTCGTCCGGTGTCCCCGGAATGGTGATGGTGCTCTCGCGCTCCTGCGCGTCGTCCGGGAGCGCCGCCATGAACTGCTGCATCAGCGTGCGCGGGATACCGGTGTAGTAGAGCTTGCTGGGACGCCACCCCTCTTTCTCGAGCAAGTCGAGCGCGGCGTTGGTGACCAGATGCGCCTTGATGTGATCGGGGTGCCCGTAGGTTCCATCCGCGTCATAGGTCACGACGACGTCCGGCCGCTCCTCGCGCAAGATGGCCGCGAGCTTGGCGGCCGCTTGGTCCAGCGGCGCCTGGTGAAATGATTTGGGATTCTCGTTGTCAGCGGTGCCGACCATGCCCGAGTCTCGATAGTCGAGGAACTCCCCGCGGTTGACGCCGAGGATCCGCGCGGCATTCTCCAGCTCCGCAGCGCGCACCTCGCCCAGGCGCGGCCTCGTCGCGGCCTCGTCCATGTTGTAGATCTCGCCCACCTCGCCGCGAGTGGCGGTGACCAGCACCACCCGGTGGCCGTCTGCCCTCGCCTTCAGCATCGCGCCGCCAGTCGAGATCGCCTCATCGTCAGGGTGCGCATGCACCAATAGCAAAGTCCCCATTACTTGATCAACAGGTCGGCGAGCTGCTGGATTCCACCATGACCGGGTCCGGGAATCGATCGATCAGCCGCGGCGACGACTTCTGGCTCCGATCCCTCCACCGCGACACCAAGCCCCGCCCAAGAGATCATCGACACGTCGTTGCGGCCATCCCCGACCGCGACCGTCTCCTCCTGCGGTATCCCGAGCTGCCGGCAAACGAAGGCGAGTGCTTTGGCCTTGTCGCTTTCGATGGTGGTGAACTCGAGGTACCTGGGCATCGACGTGGCCGCGTTCAGCTTGCCCGCCCAGCGCCGGCGTACCTCGGGCAAGAGCGACTCGAGCACCTCACGGGCAGCGACGATGACGAGCTTGGGCGTGGTCGGTCCCATCGCATTGTCGAGATCCCCGACCACGTTGATCGACATGCCCGCGTGCTCGGCATACTCGTGGGCCTCAGGCCGATCCCGTTCGACCAGCAGCTTGTCGTCGTCATAGGCCTGGATATGCAGGTTGCGTTCGCGCGCAAAACGGATCACCTCCATCGCGAGGTCGTGCTCGATGCCGTGGTCGAGGAGCATCTCGCCATTCAGCGCCCTGACCTGCGCCCCCTGATAGCAAACGATCGGCGTCTCCAGTCCAAGGCGTTTGACCCAAGGCAGGGCGCCAGGAAAAGGCCTGCCGGTGCAGGCCACGACGGTGACTCCCGCCCGCACCATGCGGCCCACGGCCTCGACGTCACGCGGATCCAGCTCCAGCGTTGGGCTCAGGATCGTGCCGTCGAGGTCGAGGGCGAGAAGCCGGTACCGACCCGCGGGCGCTACTTCTTTACCTCTGGGTTGACCAGGTTCGGCGGCCTGCCGCCGCGAGCCGCCGTGGCCATGTTTCGTGCCGCCATCGCCGACATCTCCGACCGGGTGCGGACTGTTGCGCTCGCGATGTGCGGGGCGAGCACCACATTCGGCATCGGGATCAGGCCGGGGTGCACCGCCGGCTCGCGCTCGTAGACGTCCAGTCCGGCTCCCGCGATCTTCTTGGCGGTCAACGCCTGAACCAGCGCGGCCTCGTCGACCACTGGCCCGCGCGACGTGTTGATGAGGATCGCCGATCTCTTCATCTGCTCGAACTGTGCGGTGCTCAGCATGTGGTGCGTTTCTTGGGTCAGCGGCACGTGCACCGACACGAAGTCGGATTCCGCCAGCAGCCGGCCCAGGTCGACCCGCGTGGCGCCGAGTTGCTGTTCGGCGTCAGGTGGCAGCGGATGCGGGTCGTAGTACAGCACCCGCATGTTGAAACCCTTGGCGCGGTGAGCCATGCCACGGCCGATGCGGCCGATGCCGACCAGGCCCAGAGTCGCCCCGAACACGTCAGCGCCGAGCATCATGTCGATTGCCCAACCATTGAACCGTCCCTGGCGGGTGAAGCTATCAGCCTCGACGATCCTGCGCGACGCGGCCATCAGCAGGGTGAAGGCGAAGTCGGATGTTGCGTCGTCGAGGACACCTGGCGTGTTCGTCACCATCACCTTGTGAGCCGTCGCAGCCGCGACGTCGATGTTGTCGAAACCGACAGCGACGTTGCTGACGATCTTCAGCCCCAGTGTCGACAGGACCGTTTCACGAATCGGGTCCATGAGCTGGCTCACGATCCCGACGCAGCCCTCCGCAGCCTGCCGGATGCTGGCCTCGTCAAGGGGGCGGCCGGCGGGGTAAGGAATGACCTCCGCCGCCTCGGCGAGGATGGCCGGGCCGGGGTCCAGGAACGGGTGCATCAGGAGGACGCGAGGCTTGCCACCAGTGCTCATGGATTCAGTCCCAGCTCCTCGGCTACGGGCTTCAGGGCATCGCGGACGATCTCCACGTGCTCGTCGAAGGGTATACCGAGGAGCTCGGCGCCGTGAAGAAGCTCCTCACGATTGACGGCGCGGGCGAAGGCCTTGTCCTTCATCTTCTTGCGCACGCCGCTCGGCTCGACCGCGCTCAGCGACTTGTCGGGCTTGACCAGGGCACACGCGATGATGAACCCGGACATCTCGTCCACCGCATGCAGCGTCTTACGGATCGGGGTGTCGCGCGGAACCTCCAGATAGAGGGCGTGCGACGCGATGTCGTCGAGGATGTCGTCCGGCCAGCCCTTCTCCCGCAGCATCGCGATCCCCCTCATCGGGTGAAGGTCGAGCGTCGGGCCTGACTCGTAGTCCCAGTCGTGGATTACGCCCAGCACAGCCCACCGCTCCTCATCCTCGCCAAACCGCCGGGCGTAGGCGCGCATCGCCATCTCGACGCTGCGCATGTGGCGCCGAAGCTGCAGAGAAGGCGTCATCGACGTCATCAGCTCCCAGGCCTCGTCTCGAGTCGGGGTGGTCAAGGCGCGTTCCAGCGAAACAAGGATGAGGAGACCGGACGTAGCGATCGTGGCGCCCATTGCCCGGAAGTAAAGTTGTGTCCCGACAGCAACGGCCACGCGCCGCCAACAACGCCAATCGCGCCACCCACCAGCAAGACGAGGACGAAATAGCTCACCCGAGTATTTCCTTCAAGGCTCCGAGCAGCTGCTCATGTTGGTTGAGGGTACCGATGGTGATTCGAAACCAGCCGGCAATCGGTTCACGATCGTAATGCCGGATCAGGATTTGTCGCTCGCGAAGGGCGTCGGCGACTGCGGCGGCGACCGCACCGGGTGGCGGCTGGACAAACAAGAAGTTGGCTGCTGAAGGCGCCACCTCGAAACCCAAGGCGGTTAGATGATCGGCCAGCCAGGCGCGCTCGCCGACGACGTGGTCGACGATGGCCCGATGGTGGCTGCCGTCCTGGATCGCGGCGACTGCCGCCACGATGGCCAGCCGGTCGACGTTGTAAGAGTCTTTGACAGTGTCCAGTGCTGCGATGAGATCCGGGTCGCCGAGCGCAAACCCGATTCGCATCCCGGCCAGCGCATATGACTTCGAGAAGGTCCGCAGGATGAGCAGGTTTCGATGCTTCTCCAGCAGGCCGATGCACGACTCGGGCGCGAAGTCGACGTATGCCTCGTCCAGCACGACGACGCCCCGCGCGGTCGCGACAATCGCCTCGACCGCGGACTCCGGCGACCACGTGCCCGTCGGCGAGTTTGGGTTGACGATGAACTTGAGGCGCGCGTGATCCTCGGCCAGCTCCTTCGGCCAGCTCCAGCCTGCGGCACAAGGATGAGGAGCCGCCACCGCCTCGTGGATCGTGCATAGGGGTTCGAACAGCGGATAAGTCGGGGTCGGATAGGCGACGTGGTCCCCCTTGCCCGCAAACGCGCGGAAGCACATCTCGATGAGGTCGTCGCCGCCGTTGCCGAGCGCCACCATTGAAGGCTGCAGCCCGAAGTGGGCTGCGATGGCCGCGCGTGCCGGCGCCGCGGTGGGGCTTGGATAGAGTCGCAGCGAATCACCGGCCGCATCCTTGATCGCCGCGATGACCTTCGGCGATGGAGGCAGAGGCGACTCGTTGGTGTTGAGCTTGACCCAGCTCTCTTCATCGGGAGGCTGCTCGCCGGGAACGTAGGGTTCGAAGCCCCGAAGGGCTTTCTTCAGGAAGCCTTCCGGCATTCGAGAAGGAAGGTCTCTATGGCGAGTCTCGGGCTGACGTTCTGCTCCAGGTAGCCCAGCGTGTCGTAGGACAGCTCGACCAGCCGCGCCCACCGGCCCTGCTCGGCCCCTCGGCTCCCCAGCATCCTGCGCCGGAGCTCGATCTGCCAGCTCGCGATCGCGAACAGCGCCGGATCTTCATGGTCGCCCTCGCTCCGGCGCCACGCCATCTGGCTGCCGTCTAGCTCCGCCGCCACCTGCAGCGGCACGTCCGCCGGGGCGCCGAACACCTCCTCCAGCCGGCGGGTCCACTCGCGGTGATGCTGGATCACGCTGTCGTCGCCCGCGACCTTGAGGGCCCATCCCGGACGCCCGCGGGCGAGATTCGCCACGACGGCGGCGCGTTCGGCATCGAGTCCTTTCGCTCGCAGCAGCTTCTCGATCTCGGCCGCGGGTACTGGGTGGAAGAACACCCTCTGGCAACGCGACACCACTGTCGGAAGGACCACGAATGGGTTCAGGCTGGGGCTGGTCAGGACGATGACGCGGTGCGGGTGCGGCTCCTCCAGAGTTTTCAGCAAGACACCCTGGTCCTGGTCCCGCAGCCGACCCACGTTGGCGACCAACGCAACCCGACGAGCTCCGACCGCGGGCTTCAGGTTGAGGAAGGCCTGCAATGAGAGCTCGTGAAACTCAGGCGCCTTGTCCGGCAGCAGCCGTATCTCGTTGATCGAAAGAGGCTTGATCCGATCGTCCTCCCAGTAGTCAGGATGGCGATGCAGCGGCGCCTCCGGCAAGAGCGCGCCCGCCAGCAACCGCGCGGCGGTCGACTTGCCAAGACCGGCCTCGCCTACGAAAAGGTATGCGTGCGCCAGGCGACCAGAGGTGAGCTGCGAGCGCAGCTGATCGAGGGCCTGGGCGTGGCCCACCAATTCCGAGAACGGATCCCTCACGGAGTAACTGTATTGCCCCTCTTGGGAGCAGCCGCCTCGCGCTCGATGGCGAGCCGCTGGGCGCGGCCTTGCAGCCACACCTCTCGGATGCGTTGTAGCGCTGTGAAGTTCGTGAGGATTGCGAGCAAGGCCACGACCCCGTAAAGAACGACGCCACCGAAGATGAGGCCGATCACAGTGACCACCACTCGCTCCGGTCGGGCGAACAAGCCCGAGTCGCAGACAAAGCCGAGGCTCTGGGCGCGAGCTCGTACATAGCTCACCAGGAACGAACCCGTCAGCGCGGCGACCGTCCCCAGCAGGAGCCAGCGCTGGTAGGGACCGGGAGTGCCGGCAAAGTAGACCGCCAGGCCGATGTAGATCGCCCCTTCCGCGTAGCGATCCAAGGTTGAGTCCAGGAAGGCTCCATAGGGATAAGCGCGACCGGTCGAGCGCGCGAGGGCGCCATCGAGGATGTCGAAAGTGCCACCGAATATGAGGACGATCCCTGCCCACCGCAGGTAGCCGAACGCAACGAGGACGGCGGCGACGAATGTCAGCGCCACTCCGATCACCGTGATCTGGTTCGGCGTGAGCGGTATCCGCCGCAGGGCGGTCATCAACGCGTCCGCCCGGCGGCGGACCCATGCCTCAAACCGCGTCGTGAACATTTATCTCCTCGATTTGCGCAACCTGCGCCTCGCCAACCGCAGACGCGGCTCGCGCCTCCCGCGCCTCCTCGTAGACCTCCAGGATCTGGGCGGCGACGCCAGCCCAGCCAAACCGGCCTGCCTTTTCGCGACCGTAGGCGCCCAAGCGGCGGCGCAGCTCAGCGTCGCGGGCGAGGATGATCAGCGCCGATCCCAGCTCAGCCCAGCCCTTGGGCTGAACCGTCAGGCTGTCGCGCCCGGGCTCGAGCACGGACATGTAGCCCTCCACCTCGGTCGCGACGACCGGAAGTCCGGATGCCAGCGCCTCCAGGAGCACGATGCCGAAACTCTCCGCGCCAGTGGCCGGGGCGCAGAAGATGTCTGCGCTGCAGTAATAGCGCGGCAGCACCGAGTCGGGCACGTAGCCGGCCATGACGACATTGGGCAGCCGGTGCCTTGAGATGTATGACTCAACCTGGCCGTGTAGAGGACCATCGCCGACCACGATCAGGCGGCTCTTCGGCACGCGCGATTGCATGAACTCATAGGCGCGCAGCAGATCTCCGAGGCCCTTGCGCTTTTCGAGGCGGCCGACGAAGAGGATGTTGATGTGGTCGTCCCGCAGGTGGCGAATGGGCGTCAATCCAGGCTTGAAGGCATTGACGTCGATGCCGTTGGGGATGATTCGGACCGGGAAATCCGGGAAGTATTGGTGTAGGAAAGCGCGGGCCGGTTCGCTGACTGCGATGCCGCGGTGCAGGTACGCGAGGTACGGCTCGAGCCACCGCCGGCCGTAGTAGTAGCCGATGTTCGAACGCGCGAAGGCGTGGAACGTGCCGACGTTGGTGGTCCTCGACATCTTCAGCATGGTCATCGGGAGCGCCGGCATCAACGGCTCGTGGAAGTGGAGGACGTCGAAATGCTCCTTCTCGACGATTGCCGCCACCTGGTTGGCAAGATGAAAGCTGAGCGTGATGCGCGCCACCGAATCGTTGACCGGGATGGCGATCGGGCTGCCGATTCGGTAGAAGCGCGCGGTGTCGAAATCGACGTCGGCACGGCTCGACGGCGCGAAGATGCGTGCCTCGTGGCCCAGCCGGCGCAGCTGGCGCGCCAGGTGGCGAACGTGGTCGTTGACGCCGCCCGCCGTGGCGAAGTCATACGGCGAAACGAGGCCGACCCTCATGGCGCGCCCATTAGGGCGATCCGGCCCAGATGCGATGCGGCACGTGCCATTGCTCTGGGTGCCTTCGAATGAAGCCTTCGATGTGCTGCAAGAGCTGCTGGGTGACGCGTATCTCGTCTGCCTTCCGGTCGCCGGTGTTTTCCGCGATCACGTGTGGAGCCGCCTCTGCCATGAACGTGTCGTCCGGCAAGCGGTAAACGCAGACGGGGAGCAGCGGGGTTCCGAACCTCAACGCGATTGATGCAGTGCCGAGAGGAATCGGCGCCGGCCGGCCGAAGAACGGCATCAGGTGGCCAGTGCCGATGATGTCCCGGTCGATGGCGGTGATCACCATCTCCTTCTCGTGAAGGGCCTGCGTGACCTTGCGTATGCCGGAGACGGTCAGAGACAAGACGCTGATCCCGAGCCGCGCTCGTGTGTCGCGATACCACTCGAAGAGGGCCCTGGGCTCCAGCTCTTCGGCGAAGAAGCTCACCGGGGACAGGGTGGCCGCCCAGATCGCCGAAACGACCTCGTACGAGCCCATATGACAGGAGACCGCCATGACGCCCTTGCCCAGGGCGCGAGCCGCCTCGAGGTTCTCCATGCCTTTCACCTGCAGCAGCGGCCGCAGATCCGAAATCCGCGTCCGCGGCAGCATCATGAGGTCGGCGTATGCCTTCGCGTGATTGCGGAAGTTGAGCCAGGTGGTGTGCCTGAGCTCGCGCTCGCTGATCTCCGGACACGCGACCCGAAGGTTGAACTGGAGCCTTGGCCTCGCCAGCGGCGAGAACCAGAACGCGAAACGAGCTGCGAACACTGCGAGCCCATAGGCCCAGGATCGCGGCAGTCGCTCCACTATCGACTGCACCGTCATGAACGCTCGGTAGCGCCACACTCATCCCTCGTTCTTGTAGATGGGTCTGAACGCATACCACTGGTCTGGACGCGCCTTGATGAATTCCTCGAACCGGCTGATCACCGTCTGCATCAGGCTCGCTTTGGTGGTGCCCGCCGGCCATGAGATGGCCGGATCCAGGTGCACGTGGTGGCGGCCTGGAGAAACCATGTACTGGTACGCCGGCAGCAGTGCGGCGCCGGTCTTGAGCGCGATCGCGGCCGGTCCACCCGGCACCACGGCGAGGCGTCCGAAGAAACGGACGTCCACGCCCGGGCCCTGCTCGAGGTCGCAGAGCAGCGCAACTATGCCGTTGGCTTCGAGCGCCTGTGTGATTGACCGAACGGCGGCTCGGCCCAGCATGATCACGTTCAGCCCGAATCGGCTGCGGGTTCGCACGACAGCGTCGTTCAGCGAACCGGGAAATCGTTCAGTCACGGCGGAGATCGGATAGCCGAGAGCGCCCCCGTAAGCGCCGGCCATGTCCCACGAGCCCATGTGTGGGACCGCCATGATTACGCCCCGGCCGGCGGACAGTGCGGCGTCGAGATTGTCCCGGCCGTCCATAGACATTCGGTTCAATAGCTCGTCCGGGGTGAGGTTGCCGATGAGCATGAAGTCGAGGAGCATGCGCCCGTAGTTCTGAAAGGCGCGCCGCGCCACGCGCGCGACCTCTGGATCGGAGCGATCGCGGCCGAGAGCCGCCGCGTAATTCTCCAGCGCAGAATGGCGCTGCCTGCCGTTGAGCCAGTACCAGGCCGCGCCCCCGGGGGCCGCGACGGCGTGCTTGAAGCCTGGCGGTAGCGCCCGCACGACTGCCGCACCTGCTCGGTAGCTAGCGCCGAGCAGCGGTGGTCGCCGGCTTTGTCCGCTTGACGCGGCGGACGCTACCGTTCGTCGCGGCCTTACCACCATCGATGAACTCCTCCACTAGGCGCTTGGCTTCGTTGTCGCGATACTGCACCGGCGGCGACTTCATGAAATACGAGCTGGGGCCTTCCAGCGCGCCGGAAATCCCGCGGTCGAGGGCCAGCTTGCAGCAGCGAACGGCGTCGATGACGATGCCGGCCGAGTTGGGCGAGTCGTGGACCTCGAGCTTGAGCTCGACGTTCAAAGGCACGTCGCCGAAGCTGCGGCCTTCGAGCCTTATGTATGCCCACTTGCGATCGTGCAGCCAGGGCACGTAGTCAGAGGGGCCGATGTGGACGTTGTCCGCGCCGATGTCGTAGTCCATCTGCGAGGTGACCGAGCGCGTCTTCGAGATCTTCTTCGACATCAAGCGCTCGCGCTCGAGCATGTTGAGGAAGTCGGTGTTACCGCCGAAGTTGAGCTGATAGGTGCGCTCCAACTTCACCCCGCGGTCGGTGAAGAGGCGGGTAAGCACGCGATGGATGATCGTGGCCCCGACCTGCGACTTGATGTCGTCGCCGATGATCGGGAGGCCCTTCTCTTCGAAGCGCTTCTGCCAGTAGGGCTCGCGCGCGATGAAGACGGGGATGCAGTTGACCACGGCGACGCCGGCCGCCAGCGCCTGCTCCACGTACCACTTGGTGGCCTCTTCAGAGCCGACCGGCAGATAGCTGACCATCACGTCGGCCTTGGACTTCTTCAAGATCCCGACAACGTCCGCGGTCTCGCCTGGCGCTTTCTTGACGACGTCCGCCAGGTATTTGCCAATGCCGTCGTGGGTCATGCCGCGCTCGACCTTGACGTCGAGCTTGGGTACCTCCGAAAACTTCACAGTGTTGTTCGGACCCGCGAAGATCGCCTTCGAGAGGTCGAGCCCGACCTTCTTCTTGTCGATGTCAAAGGCGGCAACGAACTCGATGTCGCTGATGTGGTAGCCGCCCAGGTCGACGTGCATCAGGCCGGGCACGAAGTCTGTGTGCGATGCGTTGTGGTAGTAGTGCACGCCCTGGACAAAAGAGGAGGCGCAGTTGCCCACCCCTACTATCGCGACCCGAACCTTGCCATTCTTCTGGCCATTCTTGCTGCCGTTCTTCATGCTCCAACCTCCGTGCGAACTTTGCGTTCTTTGATTCCAAGCAATTCTTCTAGTTGCCGCCGCTCACTAGCGATGTTCTCCACGTCAAGAGAGCAGTAGACCTGGCGCCCGTCGCGCCGGGTGCGAATGACGCCGCCCACACGCAGCATCCGCAGATGCCACGAGATCCGCGGCTGGCTCATGCGGAGGTGGAGGGCGAGGTCGTTGACGTTCTCCTCCCCAACCTCGCCGAGCCGCTGCAGGATGCGCAGCCGGGTGGGATTGGCGAAGGCCAAAAAGTGGTCGGGAAGCTCGTGACGCTGACTGGGCAGAAACATAAAGCTTACTTTATGAGTCTAACGCATAAAGGGTCCGTTATGTATGGATGAAGCGCATTGGTCAGCTAGCAGGCCCCACTAAGGTTGATGCCCACCTTTGCCGGGCCCGAGGAGCAGAGATAGCCCGTACTGCACTTCGGATCCACCAGAACTAGGGTCAAAGTTGCCAGAGGATAGGAGCACGCAGGAATTGCCACGAAAACGGTAACAACCCCGCCTTTTGCCGTGATCGTCGAGCCCGCCGGAAGTGGTGGCGCCCCGGCGCTCAAGGTGAAATTGATCTTGGGCGAGGCGCTGGAGGCGCCTCCGATGTATTTCAACGTGGTGGTGCAGCCCGTCAAGTACGTCCCTAAACAGCTCGCCGTGGATTTCGTGAACGCGATTTGGTGAAAAACGAAGATCGACGTCGGAACTCCGGCCGCGCCGTCTGCCGAATCGTCAACGCGAACCACGAATGAGAAGGTGCCGGCCGCCGTTGGTTTGCCCGTTGCGCTTCCTTTCGAAGACAACGTGACCCCGGCCGGGAGGGCACCGGATGAAATCGACCACTTGTATGGCTTCACGCCACCTGCGGCGACCAGAGTGACAGCCCCGTAGGTGACACCAACCTCTCCGATGTGGAAAGGCACCCTCGTGATGATCAACTTGGCGGGGCTGGGGGAGGAAATCGCCGGCGGCGATCCAGTGGGAGTCGGGGAGCCAGAGGGCGTCGGTGCGGTGCTGGGCGTTACGGCGGCGGTCGATGGGGTGGTCGGAGGCGAGACTGTCTGCTGGCTGATCTGCTGAGTGCACGCGCCCAGGATCAAGACGAACCCGGCGACCATCGCCGCGGGTACCACACCCCTCATTCCAAAGTCGCGTTGCACGTGTTGCGGTGCAGAGTGTAGGGCGGCCTGGCTGAATCCGACGAGGCTAACGAAAGAATCTTGGTCCGCGGGGCTAGTTGTGGCGGATCAGCTCCAGGAACTCTGCCCGCGTTCGGGCGTCCTTCCGGAACGTGCCGAGCATGCAAGACGTGATCAGCTGCCCGCCCGGCTTCTGCACCCCTCGCATCTCCATGCAAAGGTGCCGGGCCTCGACCACCACGCCCACCCCGCGCGGCGCCAGCTCGTCGCTCAAGGCTCCGGCGATCTCCTGGGTCAGGCGCTCCTGGAGCTGCAGCCGGTGGGCGAACACGCCCACAAGGCGAGGAATCTTGCTGAGGCCGACGACCTTTCCCTTCGGCAGGTAGCCGACGTGGCAGGTGCCGAAGAAGGGAAGCATGTGGTGCTCGCAAAGGCTGTAAAACGGGATGTCCTTGACCAGCACCATCTCGTCGTAGTCCTGGTCGAAGATCGCGCCGGCGATAACGTCGGCCGCTCGCACCCCGTAGCCGTCGGTCAGCTCCCGCATCGCTCGCGACACCCGGTCTGGCGTGTCGCGCAAGCCCTGGCGGGCTGGATCCTCGCCGAGCTCGGTCAGCATCTGCTCGACGAGCTCGGGCATCCGATCGATCGGCTTGACCTTCGCCACCGTCGCATCCTCACACAATTGAAGGGTGGATGCGGTCGCGGCGGCGCAGGTGCTCTCGGAGATCGGTTATCTCCTGCGACAGAACGAAGCTGAGCGCTTTCGAGCGAAGGCGTTCGCCGCCGCCGCCTGGTCGATTGTCCTCTCGCGGCCGGACCTGGAGGCCCTTCACAAGACGAACGCGCTGACCACGATCGAAAGCGTCGGCGCTGGCATCGCCAAGGTCCTGGCCGGCGTCATCGAGACTGGTCAAAGCTCGTACCTCGATCGACTGCGGGCCGAGATGGGGCAGCCGGCTCGGGACGACGAATCGCAGATCGACCTGAGTCAGTACAAGGGCGACGTGCACTCGCACACGAAATGGAGCGACGGCAAAGCGACGATGCTCGAGATGGCTGAAGGCGCGCAGGCGATGGGGTACCAGTACCTCGGAATCACCGACCACTCGCCCCGCATCACAGTCGTTCACGGCCTGGGCGCTGAACGCCTGCTCGAGCAGTCGCGTGAGATGGCCGACGTCCAGTCGAAGGTGCATGACGTCACGTTGCTGCAGGGAATCGAGGTGGACATCCTCGAGGACGGCGCGCTTGACCTTCCTGACGCCGTGCTCGAGCTGCTCGATGTGGTCATCGCTTCGCCACACGTGAAGCTGCGCCAGGAGCCGGCGGCGATGACTGAACGCATGCTGCGCGCGGTTTCCAATCCCCACGTCGACGTCATCGGCCATCCGACAGGACGGCGGCCCGGGTCGCGGCCGGGCGCCGATTACGACTTCGAAGCAGTGTTCAAGGAGGCGGCCAGGCACAAGGTCGCCCTGGAGATCGACTGCGACCCGGCACGCATGGACCTGTCACCCGAGATGGCCCGTCTGGCCCTGGAGTGCGGCTGCAACTTCGCGATGGACGCCGACGCGCACGCGCCGGTCGAGTTCGCCTACGTGCCGATGGCGGCGTGGATGGCGCGCCGGGCCGGCATTCCGCAGGACCGCATCCTCAACTTTCTGGACGTGGATGAGCTGACCGCCGCGCTCCACTAGGAATTTCGACGCCAGCGCGGAGGCGGAGACTACGATCAGGAGCGATGGCGAAAGTCGGGATCATGATCGAAGGCCAGGAGGGTCTCAACTGGGACCGCTGGCGTCTCATCTGTCACGACGCCGAGGCGCTTGGCTTCGACTCGCTACGCCGCAGCGACCACCTCTTCTCCGTGATGGGAGAGCTCGAGCGCAACTGCATCGAGTGCTGGACATCGCTCGCGATGGCCGCGGAATGGACGAAAACCATCGAGTTCGGGCCAATGGTCAGCCCGCTGACCTTCCGTCCTCCGGCCCTCCTGGCCAGGATGGCCACTGCCGTCGATCTCCTTGCGGGCGGCCGGCTGATCCTCGGCGTGGGCGCCGGCTGGTACGAACGCGAGCATGTCGAGAATGGCATCCCATTCCTCACCATGGGCGGCCGCATGGATCTGCTCGAGGATGGAATTAAGACGATTCGGGCCACCTGGGAGCACGCCAACCCGAAGCCGCCGCGCGGCTCGATCCCGCTGCTCATGGGCGGTCGCGGCGAGAAGCGGGCGCTGCCGATGGTCGCGCGCGAGGCGGTCGAGTGGAACCTGTCCCACATGGACGCTGAGGAGTACGTGCAGAAGAAGAAGGTTCTGGACGCCGCGTGTCGCGCGATCGGGCGCGATGCCTCGTCGATACGCCACTCGGTGATGGCCAACTTCGTCATCGGACGGGATCGTGTCGAGGTCCGCGAGAGGGCATTGCAGCTGCGCGAGATCATCCCGAGCCTCAAGGGCCTGGACGCCAACGAGGTGATCGCGAAGATTGGCGAGCGAGGCCTGGTCGGCACCGCCGACGAGATCGCGGACCAGATCATCAAGCATTCGAAGCTGGGCGTCGAGCTCTTCATGCTCCAGCACTTCCTGCTCGACGACCGCGATGCGTTGAAGCTTCTCGCCTCCGACGTAATTCCGGCCGTGGCCTAAGGTAGAGCTATGGACTTCGACCTCGGCGAGGCGGAAAAAGCGTTTCGCGACGAAGTCCGAACCTGGTTGAAGGCCAACGCTCCGAAGAGCGACGCGGCCGAGAGCAGCCAGGAGAAGCTCATCTCGAATCGCCGCGCCTGGCAGAAGAAGTTGTACGAAGCGGGCTATGTCGGGATCACGTGGCCCAAGGAGTACGGCGGTCGCGGCGGCGACTTCATGGACCAGCTGATCTTCAACGACGAGATGATCGTGGCTCAGGCGCCTGATCCGATAAACGTGATCGGCCTGGGCATGGGCGGCCCGGTGGTGATCACGCACGGCACGGAGGAGCAGAAGAAGAGGTATCTGCCCCCACTGCTCTCAGCGGAGGAGATCTGGTGCCAGGGGTTTAGCGAGCCCAACGCCGGAAGCGACCTTTCAGGGCTTCAGACTCGCGCCGAGGACAAGGGCGACCACTACCTCGTCAACGGCCAGAAGGTCTGGACGACTCTCGCCCACATCGCCAAGTGGTGCATGTTGCTGACGCGCGAGCGCACCGAGGCAAACCCTCGGCATGGCCTCACCTACCTGCTGGTCGACATGGAAAGNNGGCGAGCCCGGAGAGGGCTGGGCCGTCGCGATGACCACGCTTCTGCACGAGCGCGGCACTCTCGGCATGGCGCTGGCAACACGCGCCCAGATCACGGCGGCCGAGCTGGCCGAGCACACCCGCAAGCTCGGGCGCGGCGCCGATCCGCTCGTCCGGCAGAAGGTCGCCCAGTACACGATCGAGGCGCGAGCCCTTCAGCTGAACGGCTATCGGGCGTTGACAGCTATGAAGCGAAATGGAATTCCCGGGCCGGAGGGCTCGATTCTCAAGTTGATGTGGTCGGAACTCAACCAGCGCATGGCCGAGACTGCGGTCGACGTCGCCGGAGCCGCAGGCCAGGTGGGCGAAACCAGCGGCTGGAAATACCAGTTCCTGCGCTCGCGCGCGAATACGATCGAGGCCGGCACCTCAGAGGTACTGAGGAACATCCTCGCGGAGCGCGTTCTCGGGCTGCCGCGAAGCCGTTAGCCGCGAAGCCCCGATGACCGCTCTCGCCACTCGCGACACCGCCACCCGTTCGCCTGAAACAGCGCCTGTAAAGAAGGGCGTCGACCGAGCCGTGCTGGCCGTGTTCGCGGGCCTCATGCTCGGGTCGCTCATCGCCTCGCTGAACCTGACCCTCGTCGCGCCGGCGCTACCGACGATCGTGGCAGAGCTTGGCGGCATCGCCGACTACAGCTGGATTCCGATCTCCGCGATGCTCGCCTCGACCATCGTGGTGCCGGTCGCCGGCAAGTTCTCGGACATCTATGGTCGAAAGCCGCTGTACATGATCGGGATCGTCGTCTTTGCGGTCGGATCAGCGCTCTCCGGCATCGCCCCGAACTTCTGGTTCCTGGTCTTCGCGCGATTCGTCCAGGGCGCCGGGATGGGCTTCATCATGCCGCTGTCGCAGGCGATCATCGGGGACATCATTTCCCCGCGCGAACGCGGCAAGTACCAGGGCATGCTCGGGGCGTCCTTCGGGCTTGCATCGATCGTCGGTCCGGCAGCCGGCGGCTTTATTACCGAGCACTACTCCTGGCGCTGGCTGTTCTTCATCAACCTGCCCTTCGCAGTCCTGACGCTCGTCGTCGTCGCGCTTTACATGCACGTGCCGAATGAGAGAAGGCCGCACAAGATCGATGTGGCCGGTAGCGTGACCCTCTCGTCGGGCATCACCGCCCTGCTCCTCGCCACCGTGTGGGGTGGCAACCAATATCCGTGGAACTCATGGCAGATCGTCGGGCTGTATTCAGCCGCGGCGGTCCTGCTGATCGCCTTCGCATGGATTGAGACACGGGCGCCGGAGCCAGTGCTCCCGCTTCGCCTCTGGAAGAGCCGCATCTTCACGTTCTCGAACATCGCCGGGATGTGCGTGGCCATGACGATGTTCGGCGCGATCTTCTTCCTGCCGGTGTTCGTGCAAGGAGTGATCGGCAACAGCGTGACGAACTCCGGAGCGATCCTCGTGCCCATGCTGGTGGCGATGGTGGTGACCAGCATCGGCAGCGGGCAGGTGATCTCACGAACCGGCCGCTACAAGGTGCTCCTGCTGGCGGGCATTGCATTCATGGGCGCCGGCTTCGCGCTGCTGACCACTTTCGACATCAACACAACCAACCAGACCGTGATCGAGGCGATGGTCCTGATCGGACTTGGGCTCGGAGTCACGATGCAGACCTACACGCTCGTGGTTCAGAACTCCGTGAGCCGCACCGACATGGCGGTCGCAACCTCGGCGACGCAGCTGTCTCGCTCGATGGGATCCGCGATCGGACTGGCGGTCCTGGGGACGATCCTGACCCAGGGCATGACGACCTCCCTGGCGCGCTACCTCCCGCCCGCGGCGTTGAAGAATTTCCAATCTTCCGCGGCGGGAGCCGGGGCTGTTTTCGATCCCAGCCAGCTCGCCAACCTGCCACCGGCCGTCGCAGCCGCCATCCGTCACGGACTGTCGGACGCGCTGCATCCCGTATGGGTAGCCGGGCTGATCGTTCTCGTATTGGCCTTCGTCGCGACGCTGTTCATCGAGGAGGTGGCTTTGCGCCAGACGGCTCATGTTGCCGCGGGGCGATCTCGCTCGGAGGGCGACAGAGAGGAAGCAGCCGTCTAGACCAAGCCGCCGTAACGACCGCAGTCCGGCTCAATTCACCGTACTTGCCATCGACGGCCGCACGCGATCTGTGCATGATTCGGCTCTATGGATCCGATTTCCTCAAAAGAGCCTCGGGTGCTCTGGTCTTTCTGGGTGGCTTGCGGGCTCGCCGTCACCGGCGCCATCCTGCCGCTGCTGCTGGCGGTTGGCGGCACCAATCGAATCGCCGCAGCCGCGATCCCGTTCGGCGTCGCCGCGATGGCGCTCGCGGCCGCTGCGCTCTTGTGTGACCGCGGAAGGCCGTTGGCCACCGCCCTCTATTTCATCGCCGGCTTGGCGTTGGTGTACGGGATGCTCATGATGATCGCACTCCCGCTCAGGCTGGCCGTGATCGGCACCTGCGGTCCGGCCCCGGCCATATGTCCGGCCGGATTTGAGCAACCCATGAGCTCCGGCGAGAACAGCGGGCTGGCCATCGGAGTGGCCATGGGCACCCTCGCGATCCTGGTTGGCTTTTTTGGCTTGCTGGTGCTTTTCCGCTTACGACCGCAAACCGCGACGACGACGCCAATGCGTATAGAGAAGCCATGGGTCCCGCCGGCTCCCGCAGCAGCGGAGCCCGGACCCGCTGCTGCTGCGGTTACTGCACCGCCTTCCGAATCGCCGGCCCCAACGCCCGAGGTCGCCGGTGATGGCGCAGCAGCGCCGTCGAAGCCCGCCCGCAAGCCCCGCGCCAAGCGTGCACCAAAGCCGCCGGCCGAGCTGCCGGCACCAGCCGAGCCACTCGAGTTGGCTGCACCGGAAGAGCCCCTCGAGCTGCCTGCACCTTCGGAGGCTGAGGCCGACCCCACGAGCTGATCCGGCCGCCGCTTAAACTTCGACAGCAGTGGACTTCGCATTTTCCGAGGAGCAGGAGATGCTCCGCCGCTCGACGCGCGACTTCCTCGCCAAGGAATGCGGCTCCAAGGTGGTGCGAAAGCTGATGGAGCAACCTGATGCTTACGACCCGGCTTTGTGGAAGAAGATGGCCGGCCTCGGCTGGACCTCCCTCGGCATCCCGGAGCAGTACGGAGGGGCCGGCACCTTTCTCGATCTGATCGTCGTGCTCGAGGAATGCGGGCGAGCTCTTCTCCCAGGGCCGTTCTTCGCGACTATGGGCCTTGCCGTGCCGGCGCTCATCGAGGCCGGCACTGAGGCGCAGAAGAAAGAGGCGCTCGGCGCCATCGCCGAAGGCAAGGCGCGCGCAACGCTGGCGTTTACCGAGCCTTCCGGGCGTTGGGACGCGAGCGGGGTGACCCTTACGGCCAAACCGGCCGCGGGCGGCTGGCGCCTGGATGGAGTGAAGCAATTTGTACCGGATGCCGAGGGCGCGGATTACATGGTGGTGGCAGCGCGAACCCGCGGCGAAGGCGAAGAAGGCATCTCTCTCTTCCTGGTCAAAGGACGGCCCAAGGGTATGAGCGTCACCCAGCTGCAGACGCTCGACATGACCAGGCGTTGGAGCGAGGTGCGTTTCGACGGCGTGCAGGTGGAAGGCGATGCCCTGATGGGCGCGGCGGACAAGGGTTGGGCGCCGCTGAAACGAGCTCTCGAGTGGGGGACCGCGTCTCTCTGTGCTGAGATGGTCGGCGGCACGCAAAAGGTGCTCGAGGACTCGACCGAGTACGCCAAGACGCGACACCAGTTCGGCAAGCCGATCGGCATCTACCAGGCCGTGTCGCACAAGCTCGCCGACATGCTTGTGCTGTCAGAGAGCGGGCGCTCCGCGACCTACTACGCCGCGTGGGCGGTCGAGGCCGATGCACCCGATCGATCGCTCGCGGCGTCGATGGCCAAGGCGTACGTCTCCGATGCGTACCGCAAGGTGGCGGGCGACGGCATTCAGGTGCACGGCGGCATCGGCTTCACCTGGGAGCACGACATGCACCTGTACTTCAAGCGGGCGAAGGCGTCAGAGGTGACGCTGGGTGATGCGACATACCACCGAGAGCTGGTGGCACAAGCCCTCGACCTCTAGCTCTGGACCGTCCCAACCACGTTTCCCGTGAAGCCCATCGAGACGAAGCTGCCGGGGGAGTTCAGGGCGATATACGAGAGCACCCCGGGAGAGCTCGCGGTCTGCGCCGAGAAGCCGAACACGGTAGCCGCGTCGAGCCATCCCGAGGCGTAGAACCCGGTCTTGAACAAGATCTGATGACCTTGCCTGTCGACCAGCCAGTTCGATGCCGTGCCGAAGTTGCAGCAGATCACGACGTGCTGCTCATCCGGAGCTAGATAGGGAGAGTTGGCCCCGTTCACGCTGGTCACCGTGAAGCGCCATTCCTCCAGCCCCGCCGCGCTGCGGATGCTCACGGGCTGGGACACTGGCCCGTACGGATCGGAGGACGTTGGCACGGGGTTTAGGGTGCACACGAAGGCTCCACTCTGTACCGAGTCCCAGACCCGGCACGAGCTCGGGGCGAACTGCCGTAGTACCTTGCCCGTGGCGGCATCGATTCGAACCGCAACGCCCAGCTCGGAGCCGGGTCCTCCGCCTTGGGACGCCCACACAGTCGGCGAGGTCCCCACCGGCCCCACGGCGTCCCAACCACTCAGCGCCAGGACGTTCGAAGGCGATGTCTGCAGGCTCTGGTGGTAGAGCAATGTGCTGGGGCCGCCGGCCAGAGCCGAGTAGACGTCTAGCGCGTAACCGGGGGCGGGGGAACCGTTGCAGCCGAGGTTGGGTTTGGCCGGCACTGTGAACACAGTACCCAGCAGCCGGCTGCCGTCGGGGCTGACGGCGAACGAAAGCATCTGCTGCCTCGATGTCAGCGGGAAGGTGGCCACCTGGATGATCTGGCCCTGGATCGACAGGCTTCGCACCACGCCTTTACCGTCGGCGAAGTAGACCTTGCCGGCCGCAACGTGAGCCGATTGGGAGAGCACTGCTCCCATGCATCCCAGGTTCGGCACGGGCATGGGCGTGAATGTGGTCTTGGCTCTGGCGTAACCGTCGAGGCCGACGATCGCGACCGTATTCCAGTCGACTGGGCTCCCCGCGATCTTGGCTTCAAGAACTGCAAAGACCAGCGGACCGGAGGAGCTTGGCGTTGGGCTGGCGCCGGGAGTCACGGTTGCGGTCGCGACCGAAGGCGAGGCCGGTGCATGGGCTTGGCTTGGACCGCAAGCCACCACGATCAGCATTAGACCGATGACGAGACGGCGCATGCAGCAGGAACGTGGCCGCTCCCAGAACGTTCCGCAAATTCACAAATGCGAGCGTGGAACTACCCCGCGGCTAGCAACCTGAAAACGACGATGCCAAACAGGGCGCAGGCCGGCAGCACCAGGCCCCGGAACAGCGACCAGTAGCCTGACCACGCTTCGCGCAGGCGGTCGAGCCTACGACCCGACCCGAAGACCAATGACCAATAGATCGGCAGCGCGGCCCCGGTGTTGAGGGCCAGGGCGAGCAGCGCAATGCCGCCGGCGCCGACCAGCCACGGTTGAAGAGGTATGGCTCCGCCAAAACCCAGCTGGATCCCCCAGGCCGCTGACGCCGCGATCAGTCCCAACAACGCCGGTACTCCGAGCAGGAAGAAAGCAGCGAAGCTGACGATCACCAGCGCGAGCATCAAGGCCAGCATCGCCACGATCCCGGCCAGCGCGGCAGCCGCGATGGTCACGCCGCTCGTGGCCGGAACGTTGCTCGCCACTGGAGTTGTGTCCAGCGGGGCGTAGCCGATCGACACCGACGTGCCCACCGACCGCACGTCTGACCAGGAGTGCCAGTGAGCACTCGAGGAGACAGTCGCCGCAATCCCGGCGGGTGCCAGTGCGAGCAGCAGTCCCGCAGCGATGGCCGCCGCGTTGCGGCGTATCAACGCGACCGGCAGCCACGCTCGTCGCTTTCGCGTGCGCCCGAGCCCGGTTTCCATCAGCCGCTCGCGGTCGAACGTGGTTCCGCACAACACCGTCAACGCAAAGCACGCGGTGATCGGTAGGAGCAATGAAGCCGGGGCCAGCGGGGAGCGGAAGACGAAGAGCGCAAGTGGAAGGTCCGCCACTGCTGCAGACACCGGTGAAAGCAAGAACGACCATGCCCCGCCGGCCGCACCCTCGCGTGGAAAGAGCATGAACCCGAGCATTCTTCCCATCGCGGCCCAGTACGCGGTCACTGCCGCCACGAAGGCGAAGATGGGCAACAGGTCCCATGGCGCGCTCTGTCCGAACAGTGTCAGCAGCGTCATGCCGGCGGCCATCCAGAACGTGACCCACACGGTGCTCACCACCGCGCCGGGCAGCACCTCGAGCCAGATGAGCGACGGATCGTCGACCGGCGTGTACAGCAAGACCTCGAGTGACGATTGCGCCTTCTCCCACCAGATCCCGATCGAGCTCTTGATGGATTCGAGGAGCGCGAACGACATGAAGAACAACGGCAGGAGCAGACCGGCCTGGAGCGCGGTTCCACCGGCGAAACGTTCGGCCACCTGGCCGGCCACTCCAGGCAGCTGCCCAAAAAGTGAGGTGCCGGCGACGAGGAGGAGCACGAACGCGTTGAGGTACATAACCCAGCTCAGATCTCCTCGGCGCCACCAGGAGCTCACGTAGAACGGCAGCGAGTGGCGCAGCAGGTTGCCCTGCGAGCGGAGCGACGCGAACATTCGAGGAGCGCCGATCCCGGAGACCGCGGGCGGTGCGGGCATTGGCGTCGTTGAAGGCGAGATGGGCTCGGCCATCGCCTTGAGGTAGACCGACTCGAGGCTCGTCTGCTCCTCTTCGAGCTCGTGGAACGGCGCGCCCTGGCTGGAAAGGCGCCGCTGAAGCTCGGCGGCGAAGGCCGCGCGGTCTGCGACAGAGGACTGCCACGGCAACGTGTACGTCAGTCGGTCACCGGCGAGGTGGTGCTCCACTGCGTGCTCGCTGAGCCACCCGTTGAGCGTCTCGGGGTCGGCGACGGGCTGGCTCAGGTGGGCTGACAGCCGCCTACCTTTCGCTGCCTCCTGTCGCAAATCCTCGAGCGTGCCTCGGGTCACGATGACGCCTTTGCGCATGATCGCGATGCGGTCGGCCATCAGCTCCGCCTCGCTCAACACGTGCGTGGTCACGATGAGCGCGGCGCCTCGCGCCTTCTGCTCCGCAAGGTAGTGGCGCATGTCGGCCGCCGCAACGGGGTCGAGGCCGGCCGTTGGCTCGTCGCAGAAGATCCAGTCGGGCTCATGGAGCGTCGCCCTGATCAGCGCCACCTTCTGCGCCATCCCACGCGAGTACGCCGCGAGCACGGTGTCGGCGCGATCGGAAAGCTCGAAACGCTCGAGCAGATCAGCGATCTTCTTGCGGCGCTCGACTTGCGGAACACCGTAGAGGTAGCCAAAGTGATCGAGGTACTCAGGCGCGGTATTTCGTCCGTACAACCGCGCCTGGTCGGGCACGACCCCGAGTCGCGCGCGCACCTCGTCCAGCTTCTCAGGCAGCCGAAGACCATCCAGCTCGATCAAGCCGGCGTCCGGCCGGAGGATGCCACCGAGACAGCGCAAAGTGGTCGACTTGCCGGCTCCGTTTTGACCGAGCAGCACGAGCAGCTCGCCCCGTTCGACGTGGAGGTCGACGCCGTCGACGGCACGCACGTCACCGAAGCTCTTGCGGAGGCCCTCGACGCGAATCACGTTCCGATCCTACTGGTGCGTCGCGCAGGCGGCTTGCAGGTTAGGTGGAACGGTTAGATTTTTTCGAAGGAGTTCACGACAGCGCGTCGACAGCGGGTTTGACGCGGCTCATCACCTTGTGATGCACGGCCTCCCGTGGTTCGCTCGCGTCGAGCCGCATGATCCGTTCCGGCTCTGCCGCGGCGAGCCGCTCGTATTCCGCAGCCACCCGGTTGTGGAACTCGATCGACTCGCGCTCGACCCGGTCGGGGCTCTTGCCCGCGCTCAGCTGGCGCTCCCGGCCTTTGTGCACCGGAAGGGAGAGCAGAAACGTCATGTC
>PLYD01000193.1:7694-13064 GCA_003151665.1 Candidatus Dormiibacterota bacterium | reverse complement strand
CGCCCGGCGCCAAGCTTCAGCCGCTCGTGCCGAACGCGGTCACCGACAACGTCGTCTGGGACTGCGTGACCTGCGGCGCTTGCGTTCGAGAATGCCCCGTCGGCATCGAGCACATCGACCACATAGTGGATCTGCGACGCAACCTGGTCATGGTCGAGTCGCGCTTTCCGGAAGAGGCCGGATCGATGCTGCGCGACATCGACCGTGCATCAAATCCGTGGGGGCGGTCCCAAGGTGACCGTGCGCAATGGGCTCAAGGGCTCGACGTTCGGGTGCTGCAGCCCGGAGAGGCACCGCCTGACGTCCTCTTTTGGGTAGGCTGCGCTCCCTCGTTCGACGAACGCGCGAAGAAGTCCGCCATCTCTACGGCCAAGCTGCTCAAGGAGGCAGGGGTCGATTTCGCCATCCTTGGGCCTCGCGAGGCCTGCACCGGCGACCCCGCCCGGCGAATGGGCGATGAGTACACGTTCCAAAAGCAGGCCCAGCAGAACGTCGCCACCTTGAACGAGGCGAAGGTCACCAAGATCATTACCACGTGCCCGCATTGCTTCAACACGATCGGCAGCGAGTACGCGGACTTCGGGGGCCGCTACGAGGTGATCCATCACACCGAGTTCCTCGCAGGTCTGGTTCGCGAGGGCAAGCTCAAGACGCTCGCCGGCGACAGGAAGATCACGTACCACGACTCTTGCTACCTCGCGCGCCACAACGACGTGATCGATGAGCCACGCGAGCTCGTGGCGGCGTCAGGACAGGCGGTTGAGATGCCGCGCAACCGGGAGCGGACCTTCTGCTGCGGCGCCGGCGGAGCACGCATGTTCATGGAGGAAAGGCGCGGCCGGCCGATCAATGAGGAACGCGTGCGTGAGGCCGCCGCCACCGGCGCCGACACCCTTGCGGTGGGGTGTCCGTTCTGCACTGTGATGCTCGACGACGGGGTGCGGGAGACGGGGGCCAAGCTGCAGGTCATCGACCTGGCAACCCTCCTCGCGGAGGCGGTGGAACGGAAGCGGCAGCAAATCTAGAACTTCGCTGCCCGCAGACTCGGCCCGAAATCGCCCCGCGACAGGGTCGCAAACCTCATGTATAGTCTGGGAAGAACTGTTCAAAAACAGTTCAAAAGCACCTAGGAGGGCACCCAAGTGGCGATAAGGTTGCCTGAACCCGATACCGGGAGACTGCGCAAGGCCCCGCTGGAACTCGCAGTTCTCCAGATCAGATACGACCCTCAGCTCCGGGCCACGGAGGCACCCGTAGCCCTTGCATTTCATGCAGCGCTCGGGGGGCCTGATGGGACCTTTCCGAATATCGACCCAATCAGTGCAACGTCTGTCCAATTTAGCTTTGGGGCGAGCGCTGGTGCGACCGCGGCGCCAATCGTGGCGGAAAGCAGCGGCGTCGAGGGTTGGCGGTTCTCATCACCGGACGGGGTTTGGACAGTCCAACTGACCCGCGACTTTGCAACCTTGCAGACAACGAAATACGAAACCTGGGAATCGTTCCGACCGCATGTCGCGCTCCTGGTGCGGGCTATCGCTGAGCACATTGGCCCTCGAATCGAGCAAAGACTCGGCTTGCGGTACGTTGATCGCCTACGCATGCCGGGGCTCGGGCGACCAGCCGACTGGCATGAATATGTTGTGCCCGAGCTTTTGGGACTCGCTGGCCACCAACTCCTTGGCGATGCAGTCGTGGCAGCGCAGCAACAGTTGGTGCTGGACCTCGGCGAAGGTGGGGTCCAAGCCGGCTTTCGACATGGTTTTCTTAGGGACCCGTCAGCGATAACGGATATTCAGTACTTCCTGGATTTCGATATCTTTCGCCAGGCAGGTAGGGCGTTTGACGCTGAGAATATTGCGGTCGCTGCCGACCGGTTCAACACGTATGCCCTACAACTCTTTCAAGCCTCGGTCACGCCGAAGCTGCTGGAGCAACTTCGTTGACCAGGGCTCAAACGAACGAAACAGCCATCAGCGTAGGAGATGTAGGTCCGCACATGTGGACTACGGAGGTCGATGGCACTGCATTCTCGCGCGCCATCGTCGAGCTTCAGCGCGAACTCAAGGGTTCCAGCGTCACCCCGGCGGTTCCATCAACGCCCCGGCTCCGCTATTACTTGTTCGCAACCGGACTTGCACGACACCTGCCACTCTCGGTGCCAAGTCACTTGATGGCGCTCGCTGTCGCTGCGGGTGCAGTGACCCTTGTGAGTGGGCCTCTCGGCGCTCCAACTCCGTACATTACTGACGAAGCGCAGGCTCAGGCGCTTGTACCCAACTCAACTTTGGTCGCAACCCTCCCTCGATCGGTCTCGTTCCGAAAATTTAAGGATGTCGCTGGATGGCTCGGCCTAAGCGACGAAGCCGCTGCCGAGCTACTGGGGGTTGGCCGGACGACTCCGTATTCGTGGGAACGAAGGGGTCATGAGCCGCGACCTTCTAAAGCTGGACAGCTCTTCGAATACCACGCGCTGCTCATATCATTGATTCGACGCTTGGGTAGGAACGGGCTCCAAGATTGGTTGGTCACGGGAAGCCCGGCGCCGCGAACATTGCTGATCGATGGCAACTTGGCGGGCGCGTACGACGCAGCCCATGACCTCCTGTTCACTACTAGCCGACCCGAGATCGGTCTTGGTGCCCTTCAATCAGAAATTCAAGTCGCGCCGCCGCGCTCGGCCGGAATGGCTTTAACCGATGAGGTCAAAGTATCCATGCGGCGCTCTCGCAGGATGAAAGTGTGAGGTGCTGGACGACGGTCTCCCTAAGCAATGGCCGGACGGCGTGCGCGCTGCGTGCAAGTTGCTCAGCCAAGGAGATGTGCTAGACCTTCGGCCCCTGTTCTATCTCACAGACGCGCGCCGGCCAGTGTGGTTGCTGAGTCACGCGCTCGCCGAGGAAAATGATACGGGTGGCACCGGTGACTCGACCGTGGTTGAACTGGCACCGGACTCGCGGTTGGCTCCCGCCCACGCGATCCTTACAAGCCAAACGTGCGACATCGGTGAAGAAGCCGACATCTGGGAATTTCCGTGGGTGCAAGTGGCGCCTGTCTACCAAATTCATGACGCACAGCTACTCCAGAGGGATTACTTGGTTCGGCTGACAGGACCAGACTTCCAGCTTGCGGCGTACGTCGCTGACCTCCGCATCGAACTTCCTGTCGAGAAAGGCGTTCTAGTGGATGTTATTTCACGGCCAGGTTTCGGCAATGAACAAGAAGCGGTCGACTTCGCGGAAGTTCTCGGTCGCCGGCGCCAACGTGCAGCGGTTGCGACTCAGGTGAACACACAAATTCGGGACACGATGAGGGCAAAGGTCAACGCCAAGCGGCCTCAGTAGAGGAGGATTCGGGATGAAATCCACAAGATCATGGTCGCAATTGACGAGGGGAGCCGGGCGGATCCCCGGGTCGTTCGAGTCTTTGTCGTTAGCGCTGACCCGCTAGGTAGCGAAGCACGTGGATGGTTCGATGACTGGCACGGCGCCGCGCGTGATCCGGCAGCGGCAGTCGGCCTCACCCTGGCGCCGATGGGCTACATGGATCGCTCCAACTTCGATGTCAAGCGATACGACCGTCTAATAGAAATTAATAAGCATTTCTGAGCTACACAACACCAATAAACCGTCACCGTTCTGGACACGGGCCAGAGGCTCCGAATCAGAAGCTCAAGCACTCCATCAGGTTTCCGATCGCCGCCAGGCCGTCGCGCGGTGGTGCGGGTGGGCCTGTCGGCTGACCGTTTGACGCTTCGTTGTTAGGGCCGCCGGGGGTGGATGAGTCGAAGCGGTGGTTCACAGACGCGAGGGTCGGCAAGCCGAAGACTGCCTCGATGAACTTGAGGATCGAAACGTGCTCGTACAGCGCAGGCTCGAGATGGCGCGGCCGGGCGTACGGCGAGATCACCCAGGTCGGCACGCGGATGCCCAGGCCGAATGCGTCGAGCTGGGGCGGCCGTACATGGTCGAAGAACCCGCCGGCTTCGTCGTACGTGTGTATGTACACCGAGCTCGCCCACGCTGAGGATTGCCGCAGCGCAGTGATTAGGTCTTTTTGGAGATTCATGCCAACCGATACGTCAGCGGGTGGATGCTCATCCCTGTGCATCGAAAAGCTCGGGATGATGAAAGACACATCAGGCAGAGTGTTGAGCTGCAGGTCTTTCAGATAGTCGGCCTGCACGGCGACGGTCCGAGGATCGTGGGCCCACCGCTTCCAGAAGACGAAGACATTGTCTGATTCGCCGTTGGTCAAATCGTCGAGGCCGATGTTGTAGACCTTCCAGCTGACCCCGGCGGCCTCGAGCAGGTCGAGGATGATCGGATAGTCGAAGACGCCATATCCAAAAACGCTGTTGGTGGTGATGCCGCCGGAGGTTCCGGCGGCCAGGTAGAGGCGGTTGGGGTAGGTCGGTCCCAGCATCGAGCAGAAGTAGTTGACGCAGAGCGTGGACGACTCGAACAGTCCGTAATAGAAAGGAAGGTCGGCCCCGGTGTAATAGCCCATCGCGTTGCGCCCGTCATTGGCGAAGAACCCATCCATCGACCCGTTGTTGAATTCGTGATGCGTGTCGGCCCACGTGTGGCCGATGTCACTCGTGGTGAGACTCTCGAAGTGATAAGGCGTCACGAATGCGCCGTGTCCGTCGGGCTGTTGGAAGCCGGCTGGGACCCCATATTTTCCAACAAAGGGCGCATAACCGTAGTAGTCGTCGAACGACCGGTTCTCCTGCACGTCAACGATCACGTGCTTGATCGGCGTGGTCCGCGGACCGAAGGTCGGCGCGGGTGACGCCGCCGGCGTGGCGGCTGGACCCGAGGGCAAGCACCCGGCAAGCGGCGCGACGAGCCCGGCCAGGCCGATGGCTCCGGCTCCCCTCAGAAACGCACGGCGTCCGATTTCGTGGGTCATGCCGTTATGAGAGGCCGACGATCTCCCCCTTGTCGTCGATGTCGATGCGAACCGCGTTCGGGCTCGACGGGAGGCCGGGCATCGTGCGCATATCGCCGCATATGGGATACACAAAGCCGGCGCCGACCGAGGCGCGGACCTCGCGCACCGGAAGCTTCCAACCGGTCGGCGCTCCCTTGAGCTTCGGATCTGAGGAGATCGAGAGGTGGGTCTTGGCGATGCAGACGCTCAGCTTGCCGAAGCCGTTTCGCTCGTACGAGTCGATCTGCGCAGCCGCGGGCGGGTAGTACTCGACGCTTTCGGCGCCATAGATCTTGGTCGCCACCGTCTCGATCTTCTCTCTCAAGGTCGCGTCTGACGAGTAGAGGAAGTGAAAAGAGCTCGGCTCGCTTGCCGCCTCATCAACCGCCTCCGCCAGCTCGGTGGCGCCGCGACCGCCCAGCGCAAAGTTGTTGCAGA
>PLYD01000193.1:0-7657 GCA_003151665.1 Candidatus Dormiibacterota bacterium | reverse complement strand
ACCCGAAAACGCCCTGAATGCACCTTCAGCGCGCGGACGGTGGCAACGACGACGGCGGCATCGGGCTCGAGGCCCGAGGCGCGGCACTTGATGTTGAAGAAGCGCTCCGCGCCCATGTCCGCCCCGAAGCCGGCCTCGGTGACCAGGAAATCACCACAGTGGATGCCGATCAGATCGGCGATCACGGACGAGTTGCCAGTGGCGATGTTGCCGAAAGGCCCGGCGTGGACGAGGACGGGCGTGTTCTCCAACGTCTGCAGCAGGTTTGGCTTGATCGCGTCGCGAAGGATCACAGTCATCGCGCCGGCGGCCGACAGCTCTTCGGCGGTGATCGGTTTGCCGTCCGTCGTGTTGCCGATCACGATGCGACCGAGCCTCGCGCGCATGTCGCGCAACGAGTTCGTCAGCGCCAGCACGGTCATGACCTCCGACGCGGCAGTGATGTCGAAACCGGTCTGACGGATGACGCCGTCCTCGCGCGTCCCAAGGCCGACGATGATGTTGCGCAGCACTCGATCGCTGACGTCCATCACGCGCCGCCAGGTGACGCTGTCACGGTCGACGAGCGCCTCGTGATGGTGGATCTGGTTGTCGATCATCGCGGCGAGCAAGTTGTGCGCCGCAGTGATGGCGTGCATGTCACCTGTCAGGTGGAGGTTCAAGCGTTCCATCGGCACGACCTGGCTGTAGCCACCCCCGGCCGCGCCGCCCTTGATGCCGAACGTCGGTCCCATGGACGGCTGCCGGATGGCTATAGTCGCCCGCTTTCCGATGAGCGATAGTGCCTGACCCAGGCCGACAGTCGTTGTGGTCTTCCCCTCGCCCAACGGCGTTGGCGTGATCGCCGACACGACCACGTACTTCGCCGTCGGCTGTGATGCGAGCTCGTCGATCGCCTCGAGCCTGATCTTCGCGACGTCAAATCCATAAGGCTCGAGCAGGTGTGGGCCGATGCCCATCTTGGCTGCGATTTCCGGCATCGGCAGCAGGCGAGCCTGGCGTGCGATCTCGAGGTCGGTGGGAAACGTGACAGCCATGAACCTGCTCCTTTCAGGCCGCCACGAGGCGAGCCAGTGTTTCCTGGCGCCAGCGCTCGGTCGGCTCAATCTCGTTGAACGTGAACACGTGGAGTCCGACCACGTTCCGGTCGGGGAGCGCGAGGTCAGGCAGCAGGCCTGCTGTGAAGCGGCCGGGGTCGTATCCGCCCGGCTGGACCATGCGCAGGAACCAGTTCGAATGACCGCGAAGAAAGCGAGCCGAGTCGACGACTCCGATTCTTGTCGAGATGCGCACGAGCTTCGCCGGGTCGGCGACTCCCGCGAGCCCGATGTGGATCGGCAGCTGGACGCCGCGGCGGCGCACGCGCGACACCCACTTCTTCACCACCCGTGGATCGAAACAAAGGTTGCTCACGATGTAGGTCGCGATGCGCCGCTTGTCCCACATTGCCTGGATAGTGAGGTCGTCATCGATGAAGCTGTGGCGCTCGGGATAGCCGGTGACCCCGATGTCGCGCATGCCATGCGGGTCGGCCGTCAGAGCGGTCAGTAGTGAGACGGAATCCGGGAACTGGCCCGCGGGCTCCTTGGCATCGCCGGCGACGACGAAAATCTCGCGCCGGCCGATCGCCGCCACTCGCTCCAATACCTCGCGCAGGTGCGCTTCATCTCGTATGAGGCGGGCGGAGATATGAGGCACGACCTGGTATCCGTGCCGGCTGAGCCTCTCGGCCAGGTCGATCGTCGCTTCGATGCCCCGGCGCGGTGAGGCGGTGACCGTGATCGTGACGTCGTGCGGGACGCTAGCGAGCACGCGCTCCTCGACGTCGTCGGTCGGGAGGACCTCATACCGAGGCGAACGCAGGAACGCCAGCAGCGCCTGCCGGCTGGGCCTGTCAATGCGGCCCAGGCGCCGTGCGCCGGCCTCAGCGATCGTCACCACCCCACCTCACGATCACGCCCAACGATGTCGCTCTATAGGATACTGTCGCGCTGCGCGCAACGACATTAATCGCGGCGTCCGGCTCGTGCGAAAGGGGACCGAAGCGGCAGGATCACATTCCGATCCAGGGGCGTCCCCGCCCGGCCCGAGTTGAAACCAGCGCCGGGCTCGTTGCCGGCCAGTTCGCGGTGGAGCGAGCCGAGCTCTGACCCCTCGTGGTCCACCATGGTGCAGGCCACCGCTAGCAGGCCGTCGCCGGCCTCGAGGATCTCGACTACCCGGCCCTGGCAGGGCCAGTCGACGAGTGAGCTGGTGGTGACCTCCCAGAACCCGTGGCCCTCGCGGCCCTCATCTCGATGGGCGCGAACATGATTGGCGTGGATGTGACCGTTCAACCACAACACCACGTTGCCGAATCTCAGCAGGATGTCGAGCAGACGCCGCGGGTCGGCGTGGACCGAGGCCGGATCGTTTTGCCCGCCGTGGCCGCTTGGCGGATGCGCCCTTCGATTGGTGAGGGTGTCAGACGGGTGGTGAGACAGGATCACGACGAGGCGATCCTCGTTCGTAGAGCGGACGACAGTGCCATCGCGCGATCGGAATGACGAGTGCACCTCTTCGAGTCGCCGCTCCAACCAGTGCAGCTGCGCCACCGTGATGCAGCCTTCAGCACCACCACCCGGGCAGGCCGTGTCGAGCGTGATGAATCGCACCGCAGGCGTGTCGTAGACGTAGTACGCAGATCCGTGCTCGAGGTTCTCGGGCGTGAATCCGTGGCCTCGTGGGTGCCGGCGGGCCTGAAGGTGCGCGTCAAGAAACTCGCCGAAGACGAAAGGGCGCCGGTGGCGGTCCGGCGTCACATCGACGTAAGGACCTGACATGAAGACTTCGGGTCGTTGGACGAAGGTCTCGATCACGGTGTCGAAGTTGATCCCGTCCGGCAGCCGGAATGGCTTCCGCGGGCCGACGAATGCAGCCTCCAGCGCCGTGGTCACGATGCCGACGCCCTGGCAGACCTCCTCGTGGTTGCCGTGGCAGCCGATCCACGGCACGCTGAGACCTTCGGCTTTGAACGGCTGCAGCGCGCGATCGAGCAGCCCAGGCATNNGCGATGAAAGCAGCCAGCTCGTTCTGCTGGACGTTGTCAACAGCGTCGCCGGTCATCGCGACGAGCTCCAACGGCCGTCCGGTCAACGGGCCGCCGCTGAGCCTGTTGATCGTCTGGACCAGTGCGTCAATGGCGTGCACGTTCAGTGCCTCTTGAGCTCGGAACATTGGAAGCATCTCGCGAAAACGCGGGTCGGCATATTCCCGGTTGATGAACTCAAACCGGGCGGGCGATTGCACGTCGGTCACATGCAAGTCAGTGATATGGGCGAAGCTCGCGATCGCCCTGCGATTGGTATCGATGGTTGCCGTTGCTGCGCCGCCGACGAGCTCCGAGCGAACCGAGTGGGGCTCGCCATCGACCTCCGCGACCGACCGATAAGGCCCGACCGACCCGCTTCGCTGAACCGGACCCGCATCGAGCCGGCGCCCAAGCGTGAGCTTAGGTGGGGGACTCACGCATCGGCCGCGTCTGTCTCGTCTCTGGCGATCAGGACGGGATCGTTGCGGAGCACGAGCTTCACGCGCGTCCCCGCGGTGTGCGCAGCAGCGTCCGATGTTGGTAGCTGGGCAAGCACAGTCACGTCCCCGAGGTCGACCGTGACGCGGCTCGTAGCGCCAAGGAAGGAGACGGCGATGACTGTGCCGGTCAGCGGGCCTGGCACGCTGCCGGTGTCAGCCGCGAGCGCCACCGCTTCAGGGCGGACGAGCGCGATCGCCGGGCCGCCGGCCGCGTCCGGCTGCACGAGCGGCAGACGCGTGCCGCGAACCTCGACCTCGCCGTCCTTGACCACGCCCGCCAACCGGTTGGTGAGGCCGACGAACTCGGCGACAAACGGGGTAGCGGGGCGCGAGTAGATGACGGTCGGCGAACCCAGTTGCTCGAGACGGCCTTTGTTCATGACCCCGACCCGATCGGCGATTGCAAGCGCCTCCTCCTGGTCGTGAGTCACGAATAAAGTCGTGGTCCCGACCTCGAGCTGCACGCGGCGAATCTCATCGCGTAGTCGCGAGCGCACCTTGGCGTCGAGCGCCGACAGTGGCTCGTCGAGCAGAAGCACGGTCGGCTGGATGGCCAGCGCGCGCGCGAGCGCGACGCGCTGCTGCTGGCCTCCTGAGAGCTGGTGCGCGTAGCGATCGGCGTAGGCGGACAGGCCGACCAGCTCGAGCATCTCGCCCACACGGCGCTTGCGGTCATCGGCGCTCACCTTATGGAGGCTCAATCCGAACGCCACATTCTGTTGGGCGGTCATGTGCGGGAAAAGCGAGTACGCCTGGAACACCATGCCCACGTCGCGTTTGTTGGCGGGCAGGTCGGTGACGTCCTTGCCTCCGAACATGACGCGACCGCTGTTCGCCTCCTCGAGGCCGGCCACCAGCCGCATGGCAGTGGTCTTGCCACACCCAGAAGGTCCGAGCAGCGCCACCATCTCGCCCGGCGCCAGCGTCAGGGTGAGCCCATCCAGGGCGGTGACGCCCCCATAGCTGCGCCGAAGGTCCTCGAGCCGGACCTCGACCCCATTGCCTTTTGCGGGGGCTGTTATCGCCATGTCACGTCCTCTGACCCCAAACCGGCCCGCTCGACGCGGAAACCTGCGGGATGGCGGCGATCGCTTTCGGCGGCGGGAGCTTGGTCTGCGTGCGGGCTCTGCCCACAAAGGACAGAGCGACAAGGAGCCCGAAGGTGAACATGAGCCCGGCGACAGCGACAGCGATCGAGACACCTGCACTCAAGCGACCCAATGTCACCAGGGCGACCTGGAGGTTCTCGAAATTGAGGAGGTTGGCGACTGTGAACTCGCCAAGGACAAGTGCCACCGATAGCAGGCAGGCGTTGAGGATGGCGCCCGGCATGTTTGGAACGACGACCCGCAAGATCACGGTTGGCCACCCGGCCCCGAGGCTGCGCGCGGCCTCGGACAGCGTCTTGACATCGATTGCGGACAACCCGGCGTCAAGGGTGCGATACGTATAGGGCAGCACGAGGATGACGTAGGTGAATGCGAGGGTGAGGATCGAATCTCCCGCGCCCGGATAAATAGAGTCGCCATAGAACGATACCCATAAATAGATCGGGAGGAGCCCGACGACCAGGACGATCGCAGGGATGGTGAGCGGCAGCAGGCAGATGAACTCCATCACACGCCTCAGCCTGGGCAACCGCAGCCGGATCCAGATCATGGTCGGGACGAGCAACAACAGCATCGCGAGGGCCGTGATCGCCGCCAGCTCGAGGGAGGCGATCATGGCCTGAACGAGGTCGGGGAAGGTGAAGATGGAGGCCCAGTACTTGAGCGTGCGAGGCGCGTCCATGGTGTTACCACGCGTCGAGAACTCGAACATGGCGCCGATGGGGACCAGGAAGAAGGCGCCGAGCAGGATCAAGACGACCGCGCGAAAGATCTGCAGCTTAAGACGGCGCGCCCGTATCACGTCATTAGGCCAACGCGGACCGCCGTCACTGCAGCCATTTTGAGGTTCGCCGCGAGAGCACCGCATAGAGCGTCATTACGATGGCCACGACGATCACCATGACCAGCGCGAGGGCCTTGGCGAAGCCTGGGTCGTGCGCGCCAGTCTCGCTCTGGAGCGCGTTGGCGATCTGGATCGGCACCACGATTCCGCCCTGGTTGACCAGCGCGGCAACCGTCGCGTACGCCGAGAAGGCATTAGCGAAAAGCAGCAGGGTGGCGCCGAGGAACGCGGGGGTCAAAAGCGGGCCGGCGACGTAGCGCCAGTATTGCCAGGTGCTGCCCCCGAGGCTCTCGGTCGCCTCGCGCCACTGGGGCCTAATGCCATCGAGCGCCGGCAGGAAAACCAGGACCATGAGCGGTATCTGGAAGTACATATAAACCAGCATCAGGCCGGGGAGCGTGTACAACCAGACGCCGTTCGGATAGATGTCGATGCCTTGGTTGAGCAGAAGTACATAGACGAGGCCCCCAAGTCCGATCGTGGCGATGAAAGCGAAAGCGAGGATGACGCCTCCGAACTGGGCCAGCACTCCGCACGCGGCTGACACGATGCGTCGGAGGGCACCATTCGGGTTGCCGGTGGCAAGGGCGTACGCCATGAGAGCGCCAAAAAAGGCGCCGGCGATCGCTGTGATCGTCGAGAGAAGGAGGCTGTTGATCAGCGAGGTGATGATGAATGGCTGGGTCAGATCACTGATGTTGGCCAGAGTCGGGCCTTCTTTGCTGAAGAAAGCTCCGACGACGACGATCCCGGTCGGCAGTATCAGGAACAGGCCCACGTAGCCGAAGAATGGGACTGCCCCGAGCCAATCGAGCGAGATACGGCGGCCGCCCCCGACGGGGCGGCTCGCCGTGTTCGCAACCGGGTTACCGGTCGCTGCCGTCAACCGATGGCCGCCGCCCAGTGAGCGTTGAGGTAGGCGTTCGCGGCAGTGGCCTGAGTCGCGCTCATGAAGACGGGGGTGCCGTTGGCGGTCGGCAGCTTGGCTGCCGCCGCAGTGTCGATGGTTCCAGCGGTGGTCATGGCGGCCATCCGGACCGGCCTGGCGAGGCCCTTGAGCCACAGGTTCTGGCCCTCGTCTGAGTACAAGTACTCCTCCCACAGCCTGGCGGCCGCCGGGTGCGGAGCAGTTTTGCTGATCGCCTGGGCGTAGTAGCCGCCAAGGATGGCGTTCTGCGGAACGAAAACCTTCCAGGTCGGCACATCAGCACCATGAGCAGCGGACAGATAGTCCCAGTCGAAGACGACCGGGGTGGCGCCGCTCTTGACAGTGGCGTCGGTCGCCTGCACCGGAGTGAAGTTCTTCAGCTGGTTGAGCTTGTGAAAGAAGTCGACGCCCTTGCTGATGTCGTCGAGTGAGCCACCGTTGGCAAGCGAGGCCATCATGACGCCGTTGAGGGCGGCGTTCGCCTTGGTCGGGTCACCGTTCAGTGCCACCTTGCCTTTAAGGCCGGACGTGGCGAGCAGATCCTGCATCGAGCTGATGGTGCCGCCTGGCACCTTGCTCGAGTCGTAGCCGATCGACATGTAGCCCCCGTAGTCCTGGAACCACAGACCGGTGGGTTCCTTCTGACTCGCCAGGATGTCGTTCCACGTCGCCACCTGGTAGGGGGCGAACAGCGCCGTGTTTGCTAGCGCGACGGCCATGCCCACATCAACGACGTCAGGCGCTCGGGTCGTCCCGGCCGTGATGGCGTTCACTTCGTCCTGGCTGTTGCCCGATGGGTTGGCGGAGGTAATTGGGATTCCGTACTTGGCAGTGAAGCCGCTGATGAGCGCGCCGTAGTTGGCCCAGTTAGGCGGGAGCGCGATCACGTTGAGCCGGCCCTCCGCCTTGGCCGCGGCGATCAGCGCGGTCATCCCGCCGTTGCCCGATGCCGACGTGGCGGTCGCCCAGCTGCTGCTGGAAGTGGCGGTCGACGGCCCACATGCCGCCGCGAGCAGCGAGATGATTCCGACGACAAGGCCGAGACGAGTGATCCGATGCCAGTTCATTCGTTGACTCCCCACTTCTGTTGGCCGGCTACCCGCTTTGGATACTGCGTATCCAGGTTCGCAGCCGCCATGATGGACCCTCCAGGGCGCTGTTGCAAGGAGCGCGCGGGGTGACGTAAGCATCCAAACGTCGGTGCTG
>PLYD01000146.1 GCA_003151665.1 Candidatus Dormiibacterota bacterium | reverse complement strand
TGGGGTTGCGGTACCCACCCGAATACGGCGGCCAGGGCGGGGACTATTTCTCGGCGGTCGTGCTGTCCGAGGAGATGGCACGCGCCGGGTGCGGGGGCCTAGGTATGGCGGTGGCGGTCCAGGCCGAGATGGCCACGCCTCCGGTGTTCAAGTTCGGCACCGAGGAGCAGAAGCGAAAGTGGCTCGTTCCCGCCATCCGGGGCGAGCATATCGCCGCGCTGGCGATCACCGAACCGGACGCCGGCTCCGACGTCGCCGGCATCACGACTGTCGCCCGCCGGGATGGGGATCACTTCGTGGTCAACGGCCGCAAGATCTTCATCACCAACGGGGCGCGCTGCCACTGGGTCCTGGTCGTCACCAAGACTGGCAAGGAGCGCGGCCACGGCGGCTACAACCTGCTGGTGATCGAGAAGGGCACACCCGGCTTTGAGGTCACCCGCACCCTCAAGAAGCTTGGGATGCACTCATCCGACACCGCTGAGCTGCTGTTCGAGGACTGCCGCGTGCCGGTCGCCAACCTCATCGGCGACGAGGGCGAGGGGTTCAAAAACCTTATGTGGGAGCTGCAGGGCGAGCGGATGATCGCGGCAGCCGGCGCGATCGCGGGCGCTCAGCAGGTCTTCGAGTACACGATGGAGTACGCGCGCAATCGCATCGCGTTCGGCCAGCCGATATCGCAGTTCCAGGTGATCAAGCACAAGCTCGTCGACATGGGCACCAAGATCGCGGCCGTCCAATCGCTCGTCTACCAGACGGCGAAGCAGTGGGACGAGGGCGAGTATCCGGTGCGGGAGATCTCTCAGTCGAAGCTGCTGGCGACCCAGGTCGCGTGCGAGGTCGCCGACGAGGCCATCCAGATCCTGGGCGGCCACGGCTACATGTCCGAGTTCCCCGTCGAGAGGGCGTGGCGCGATGCTCGCCTGGCGAGGATCGGCGCCGGCACCGACGAGATCATGAAGGAGATCATCGCCAAGACCTACGGCTTGTGAGTACCCCAATGAGCGCAGGCGCAGTGCTCTTTGCGGGCTGCGAGCCGGAGGTGGCCGCCGGACCTGACGGACGGATCCTTGCGGTCGGCGATGGTGCACGAGCGGCGGCCGGGCGGGGGGCTGCGGTCATCCGGCTTCGCGGAATGGCGCTGCCAGGCCTGATCGATTCGCACGTGCACCTGGAGGGGCTGGCCGATGATCATCTGACGCTCGACATCGGCGGCACGGCCAGTCTCGACGAGGCTTTGGAGCGCGTTCGAGCCTGGGCCCAGAAGCTGCCTCCCGATGGCTGGGTGGTGGGTGCCGGCTGGTATAACGACCCCTGGTCAAATCCTGCTTTCCCGACGCGCCGCCACCTCGACACTGCCGCAGGCGGGCGCCCTGTCTACCTCGTGCGAAAGGACGGCCACTCGGCCTGGGTTTCGAGCGCGGCGCTCGAGCTCGCGGGTATCGGCACAGCGACGGACGACTCCGCGGGTGGCGTCATCGACCGAGACGGCCGGCGCCAGCCCACGGGGATCCTGCGCGAGACCGCCATGCATGCGGTCTCTGCCCTCCTGCCGCGGGCAGCCGACGCTGACTTCGATGCCGGCATGGTCAAAGCGCTGGCCGGGCTGGCCGAGCTCGGGGTGACCTCAGTTCACGCGATGGACACGGCCCGCGGCTTCGCTTCCCTTCAACGCCTCCATTCGGCTGGTCGATTACCGATTCGCGTGACGTACAACCTCCCGCTCGCCGACCTCCACCACGCCGAGCGGCTGGGCGTTCGCTCGGGCTGGGGCGATGAGTGGCTGCGGATCTGGGGGGTGAAAGCCTTTCTCGACGGCTCGCTCGGGAGCCGCACCGCGGAGATGCTCGACGGGTCGGGCACCTCGCGGTTGCCGCAGGCCGACCTGGTGGACATGATCGATCGCTGCGCGCGGGCCGAGCTCAACGTGTGCTTGCACGCGATCGGGGACGGCGCCGTTCGCCGCGCGCTCGATGCGCTGGCTCGAAAGCGTGACGCGTGGCGATACTGGCGGCCGCGAATCGAGCATGCGCAGTGCGTCCATCCCAAGGATGTGCCGCGCTTCGCCAAGATCGGCGTGATCGCGTCGATGCAGCCGATCCACGCGGTGGCCGACCGGGAGCTAGTCGATCGGTACTGGTCGCAAGTGGCCACGCAGTCATATGCGTGGGGCCCTCTGGCGCAAGCCGGCGCGATACTCGCCTTCGGCTCTGATGCGCCGGTCGAGACTGCCGACCCGTTGCAGGGCATCGACGCCGCCACCACCTGGCGCCGGCGCGTTGGGTGGTACCCCGAGCTCGCCATCTCGCGCGCCAAAGCCTTGCGCGCCTACACGGTCACGGCCGCGTATGCGGTGGGCATGGAACAACACCAGGGCTCTCTGCGCTTCGGAAAGCTGTGCGACATGACAGTCGTGGACGAGGACCGCGTGGTGGCGACGATCGTCGGGGGAAAGGTCAGCTGGAGGAGAACGCCTCGCTGAGCTTCGCCGCGGTCTGCGTCAGGTGTTCGTTGATGACCTTCACCTCGCCGAGCACCGGCATGAAGTTGGTGTCGCCGTTCCAGCGTGGCACCACGTGAAGGTGGACGTGGTCGGGCATCCCTGCTCCGGCGACGCGCCCGATGTTCGCGCCGACGTTGAAGCCCTCGGGCTTCAATGTTTTCTTGAGGACCGTGATCGTCCGCTTGAGCGCACGCATGAGGTCGGCGGTCTGCGCGTCGTCGAGGTCCTCGAGGTTGCCGACATGGGCCACTGGAGCCACCATGACGTGGCCGGGGTTGTAGGGATATTTATTCAGGAGGACCACCGCGCCATCGGGGCGCCAGACGACGAGCGCAGCGTCCC
>PLYD01000218.1 GCA_003151665.1 Candidatus Dormiibacterota bacterium | reverse complement strand
GCGGCCGGCGCGGCCGGCGCAGCCCGCGCCGAGCGACCAGTGCTTTCCATGGCACCAGCAGGACAATCGCCACGCCGGCCGCGCCATGAATGACGAGAGTCGCGTGGGCCGGCTGGCCGCTGAGCTCGAAGGCCACCCACCCGCTGGCGAAAGCCAGGGCCAGGAGGCAGAGAAGCGCCAGGTTGGTCAAGCGGCCGCCGCCACGCATAAGCTCCAAGGTGGTCGGCAATAGATAAAGGAGGGAATCGACGGTGAAGCAGGGACCGCAGCCGCCCCCACGCCTGGTGGTTTGGTGGGAGGGTTTGGAGACGTGGGTACAGCTCGCGATCTCGTTTCCGATCTTTGCCGTCCTCACCTTCCTGATCAACGTCGGCGCTTTCAGCCAGCCGGTCCCGCGCTCGATCTTTTACGGGCTGTTCGAGGGGGGCGTCCTCAGCGGCCTCATGGCGGTGGCGACGAGCACGGAGCGAGGCCGGCGAGGCTGATCCGGGGCGAGTGGGCGACGCGAACCTCGTTTCGCTCTCGGCAAACTCACAGTCGACCCACACTGCGTGCTGAGGCTTCGTCGTCAGTCTCGGTACCAACGCTCATGAGCGAATGAAAACTGAAGGAGACGACGAAATGAACGGAGTTCGAAAGACAGTGGCAGCGGCCGCAATTGCAGGCTCGATGCTGATAGGAGGCGTGATCGGAGCAGTCATGTATGGGGCCACGACGATCGGCGCCGCGGCGGCCACAACCGCATCACTCACAGCCGCCACACCGACCCCCGCAGCCAACGCCCCATTCGTATCCAATGAGACCCCGGCCCACGAGGCCGGCGAAAGCGCCGCGCGTGAAGCTCAGGAAAACGCCGGCATCCGCCCGACAGTCCCCTAGGCGTCCTTACACCGCAGGGCGGAGGCCGGTGAAACGCCGCCCCGCCTTGCGGTCAAATTTGCCTCACAACACACTCACAGAGATTCCCCAGCGACCTCCCACAGTGATTTCCCATGCTTCCGACATGACCCCGGTTACCTCGATGCTCCTTAGATGAGGACGCGGATCCTGGTCGTCATCGGGGCCGTCGTGGCCGTGGTCGCCCTGGCTGGTGGGGCCGGCTATATCTACTACTTCTCCGGACTTCGATCAGCGCCAGCGCAGCTCGGTTTGAGCGCGACCCCCATCGCAGCAACGAGTCCAACGGTGACGCCAGCGGCGACCGCCTCGCTGACCGGCAGCTGGACCGTCACCACCGGTTCGCTCGCGGGCTACCGCATCAACGAGCTCTTCGTGGGCCAATCTTCCAAACACCAGGCGGTGGCGCGTACATCGACAGTGAGCGGTGGCCTGACTGTGAGTGGCGACTCGACTGGTTACCAGGTGAGCTCGCTGACATTCACCGCAGACCTCACGAGCCTGCACAGCGTCGACACGGTCGCCGGACGCGACGTGACACAGCGGGACGGCGTCGTCAATCGCCAGCTCGACGTGCAGCAGTTTCCGACCGCGACTTTCACCGCCACTTCAGCATCAGTCCCCGGCGGGATTACGAACCAGGCGGTTGACGTGAGCGTCACGGGCAAGCTGACGATTCACGGTGTCACCAAAGACGTAACCATCAAGGCGAAGGCTCAACTCGTCGGCGGCAAGGCGGAGATCGCGGGCAGCACCTCGATCTCGATGACCGATTACGGGGTGTCGCCTCCGCAGATGCCCTTCGTCACAGTGGATTCGACGCTGCTGCTCGAGTTCGACATCTTTCTGGTGCGGTCCGCCTAGCGCGTCTTGTGGAGGTGGATGAGCACCACCTCCCAGTCGGGCAGGTTCCAAGGTGCCGGGGCCGCATATGGATCCGCCGCGGTTGGCCAACCGCCTAAATCCCGAGTCGAATACTCGTACCAGGCCACGCCCTCTGTGATCGGGATGACCGGAACGTCCTCCAGCATGATCGCCTCGACCTGCTTGATCAGGTCGTGCTGCTTGCCGGAGTCGGTGGTGGCGCCGAACTGGTCGAACAGGGTGTCCGGTGCGGGGTTGTTGTACCGCCCATAGTCACCTGCCGCCGTGGCTCCGAGCGCGGCCGTGGTCGCGCTGTCCAGTGTGTTGCGGGCATCTTGGCAGCCACGGATGCCTCGCATACTCTTTGGCAATGGTCGTCCGGAGCGAGTTGGCGGGCCTGTCAGACGCCGAAGCGAGGCGCATCCTCGATGGGCTCCCCCGTGCCGGGGGCTACGAAGTGATCGTGAAGCCTCTGCGCTATCGCATCCGACCGCATCTCGCCGCCCGATGCGAGTTCGAGGAGCACCGGATCGTGCTCCAGGTACCAGTGCCTTTCCGGCCTTTCAAGGAGCCTGTCATCTTCGCTGCGCGGCGTAAGCGCGGGCCCGGGATGCGCTTTGCGTGGGCGTCCGAGACGGTGTCTTTCCGGCTCAGGCGAGAAGTTCTCCGGTTCCTTTACTGCCATGAGTGGATGCACTGGTACCTGTACGAAGCGCTGGGCAAGCGATCCTCAGCCGAGACCGCGTGCGACAGGTTCGCGCTGAGAAACTTCCGGCGCCCTCAGGTCAC
>PLYD01000007.1 GCA_003151665.1 Candidatus Dormiibacterota bacterium | reverse complement strand
ACTGCCAGCACCACGGCGTAGACGACTCCGCTGGCGGCTAGCAGCGCGTTGATCGAAAGCCTGGTCCGAATTCGAGGCAGGCCTATTGCTCCAGCGATGGCTCCAACGCCGAGCGCACCGAGCAGCAGCCCATAGCCATCAGCTCCCTGGCCCAGTCGGCGGCTCGCTATAAGTGGGAGCAAAGACCACAGCGCGCTGGCGGGAGCCAGGAACAAAGCCGACCGCAGCAAGATGCGACGGACCACCGGCGCGTAGCGAACATAACGGCCTCCCGCGCGCAGCGCCGAGATGAATGGCTCTGGCACCTTCGGCTTGCCGGCGGGTGGGTGCCACGCGACGAGCACGATCAGGAAGAGCGCATACATCGCCGTGTTCAGTGCAAAAACCGCACCGACGCCTGCGCGAGCGATCACCACTCCCGCGACGGCGGGTCCGGCCGCGCGAGCGAGGTTGACGCTGATCGACGAAAGCGCGGCTGCCGAATGCAACTGGGCGCGTGGCACGAGGTCCGGAACGAGCGCCTGGTATGCCGGAAGGATGAGCACCGAGCTGGATCCGATCAAGAACGTGAAGGTCAGGAGCAGCGCCGGAGGCATCTCGCCGGCCAGAGTCAGTACGGCCAGCGCGGCACCGACGATGACCAGAAAGCCCTGTACCGCCATCAGCAGGCGGCGCCGGTCGAACGTATCGGCGAGCACGCCGCCGACCAGGCCGAAAAGCACATCGGGCAGGTAGTCGACGGTCTGGACGAGGGCAACCAGGATCGGGGCGTTCGGCTGGCCGACCAGCAGCCACTGCGCGCCGACTGTCTGCATCCAGCTGGCGACGTTGCTGATAAGGACCGCCAGCCAGAGAGCGCGAAACAGCCCAATGCGAAGGGGCGCCCACGTCGAAACGGCCTTCGTCGAATCGCTCGTCTGGCTCATCTGTTAGCGAGTGAGCTTAAGGCCGAATGCCGTGTGCGGCAGGCCGCCCGAGACCTGCAAAATACTGGAGTGGTGAAAAACGCCGCGCTGACCCGACTCGAGGAGAGCCTCGATCACATTCGCCAGGCGCCGCAGGATGCCGGGACCGTCGAGTTGATCGTCGCCCGGCCGGCCGTTGACCAGCGGGAGACATTGAGCGAAGGCTGGCTCGAGGCCGGGAGCGGCTTGAGGGGCGACACCTGGCGGGCGCGCGGCAACAGCAGCACCCCCGATGGGAGCGCCAATCCGGATGCGCAGCTCACCCTGATGAGTTCGCGCGCTGCGGCGGCGATCGCTGGGGAGCGCGAGCGCTGGCCCCTCGCCGGCGACCAGCTCTACGTGGATCTCGACCTCAGCCTCGCCAACCTGCCCCCGGGGAGCCGGGTCAAGATCGGCTCAGCAGTGATCGAGTTCAGCGAGCCCCCGCACACCGGTTGCGCGAAGTTCTCAGCCCGCTACGGCAACGAAGCGCAGGTTTTCGTCAACTCTCCAGTCGGTCGCGAGCTTCGCCTGCGAGGCGCGAACTGCCGGGTGGTCGTGGCCGGCACCGTACGACAAGGCGACGCGATCAGAAAGGTGCCGAGCTAGCCCAGGCGCGCCGCACGCAGCGCGAGGTATCTCTGTTCAGGGATGCTCGCGGTCATCCGCGCCGCGCTTTGGTACGACTCGCGCGCGGCCGTGAGATCGGCCGCGCGCTCGAGCCTGCACCGCGTCTTCACACGCGTCGAACTGACCGTGGCGCGTCACGAGCGCCCCAAGGACCTGTGGCGCGAGCTCGCGCAGCAGGTCCTCGATTCGGGGGGATTCCGACCTCAAAAGTCGGGCGGTGCGTCCATCACGCGGCGCACTTCGATGGGAACCTTGACGAAATCGACGATGCGCGAAGCGATGGCGATCGCCCGTGCCTCGTCTTCGACATCGACAATCCAGTAGCCGACGAGGGACTCTTNNTTCGATTCGGCAAACGGCCCATCGGTCGCGACCGAGATGCCATTCTCGAATCGGACGGTCTTGGCCTGGCTCCCGTCGGCCAGCCCCTCGGCGCTCACGAGCTCCCCGGACTTGCGAAGGTCGTCGTCCAGCTTCCTCATGAACTGGACCATCTCGAGCATCCAATCCCTGCCCATCGCCGCCGCGCCCGCCTCGGCGGAGCCGAACGTCATGATCATGTACTTCATCTGATTGCTCCCTTGAATTGCGCTCCGGTAAAGGGCTTACCCCGCGACCACGACGCGGGGTCTCCGAAAAGGTGTCGGAGCCGGCTCGCCGTTCTCGACATCGTCGCGTCAGCGATTCTTGGCGGCTGCAGGCGATCGGCTGTTTTTGGCCGCGTGCACCGACCTCTCGTGCCTTTGAGACAGAAAGGGATCTGAGATGGCCACCGCGATGACAACCCCGGCGGCCACGGCCCCGACCACCAGGTCGGGCAGGCCGGCCGCGATTGGAATGAACGCAAGGAGCACGGCTATTGCGACCACGCGCGACCACGGCGTGACGTTCCAGACCGTCACCTTGAATAGGGCGTGACCGGCGAGAAAGAGCGCCGACCCTCCGGCCAGCATCAGGGCGGTCGCAACGCCTGCCGAGGAATCCGGATGGGACACGATGGCGTGGTCGCCCGCGGCGATGGCAACGATGCCTCCGATCATGATCGGGTGGATCGAGTGATAGGCGGAGCGGCCAAGGCTGCCGGGGTTGGGATGCCTCGCGATCACGCTCTGGGCGACCTCGGCACTCCTGTCGAAGTACACCCACCAAAGGCCAACTGATCCCGCAAACGCGACGACGATGGCGGCGAGCTCTCGAAGTCCGATGTTCGGTCCGCTCGCGAGGCCCGCACCGATAACCACAATCGACTCGCCGATGGCGATCAGCACAAACGACTGGCAACGCTGAGCTATGTGTTGGCCGTCGATGCTCCAGTCCTTAGTGGTCGACCGGCCGAGGCCGGGAACGAAGAAGCCGGTGGCGCTTCCTGCCATGTCAACGCTGACGGCCAGCAACCAGAGCACCTCGCGCGCCAGCCCGTGCTGCAGCCCTCCAATGATCGCCAGCGTGCCGCTCACTACGCACCACGCCAGGATCCTCTCGAAATTTCTCTGCAGCTTGTCGCCGCGCAGTGCAGCAACCGCGAACACGCTGCGGCCGATCTGCATTGCGGCATAAGCACCTCCGACGGCAAGACCACGAGCGCCGAATGCATCGGGGATACCTGAGGAGAACGCGAGGCTGGTGAGCATCAGCGCAAGGAGCAACAAGCGCACCGAGATATGACCCGGGTCGAGCCAGTTGGTGAGCCACATCGTGTACGACCAGCCGAGCCAGATCATCGCCAGCAGGAGCACCGCCTGCAGCGCTCCCTCGATGCTCAGGTGATCGAGAAGAAACCGCGACGAGAGCTGTGTGATGGCAAAGGCGTAGACAAGGTCGAAGAAGACCTCGATGTTGGTTTCGCCACGGGTGCCTGTGTGCTTGCGGAGGATGGCCACGACGAGCAAAGACTCTAAAGGGTGCTCACCAGGTCATCTGTCGTCGGGGTGGCCGGTGTTGCCAAACGCGATCCTGTCGCGGACCACCGGAGCGCGGCCCAGAAGGCGTGCTCGGTGGACGGCGTCCTCGCCAAAGCGATTGCGGATTGCGTCCATCGCCGTCTCCAGGCGAGCGTCGCGCGGCGCGGATGGCGCCGAGAAAAGATCCATCTGGCCTGGACCGGCATCGCTGAGCCCGGCCAGTCCCACCCCGAGAGTCCCAACCGGGCGGCGAGTGTCGCGGGCCGCCAGGAGCTTCAAGGCGGCTTTGTAGATCTCATCTCCGGTCGCGACCGGAGCCGCCAGCTTCGACTGCCTGGAGAGACGGTCTCTATCGGGCCGGTAGACGACGCCGATCGAGACGACGCTTCCTCGTCGCCCCGCCGCTCGAAGTCGGCGCCCGACCATGTCCGACAAACGCATCAGCAGCTCTTCTAGCTCTGCCTGGGAGGTGGTCGCGCGGGCGAGCACATGCGAGTGGCTGTAGCTCTTGCGCTCGGCCGTCTCGAAGCTGCTCGCCTCGAAACCACGCAGGCGCTGATGCCAGCCGTTGGCCACGTCGCTTCGCATACCCACCAACCCGAGCTTTTCGGGTGTGGCGAACAGGAAGTCGATGGGCCTCTGAATGCCCGCCTTGCGCAGGCGGGTAGCAGTGGCCTCTGCGATCCCCGACAGGTCGGTGAGCTCGAGCCGCTCGAACACCGAAACGAGGTTTGTGTGGTCGATTCGCTGAAGCCCATCACGCTTGTCGAGGTTGGACGCTTGCTTGGCCATCCAGATCGACGTGGACACCCCGACCGAGCAGGTGACGCATTCGCCGATCTCCGCACGGATGGCTTGCTTGATCGCGCGGCCGACGCCCTCCGGCCCGAGCTTGACGAGGTCTGGAGTGCCGGCCAGGTTCAGCGAGGCTTCGTCGATCGACATGCGTAGGACGTCCGGGCTGTGCCGAAGGAGGATCTCGATCAGGCTGTCCGAGGCGGCTCGATAGAGCGGCGGATTGGGCTCCCTGACGATGATTCGCGGATAGATCGCCTTGGCCTCAAAGACCCTCATGCCTGTCTTGACGCCAAGGTCTCGAGCTTCTCGAGACGAGGAGACGATGGTGGCCGCGTCTGTCGCGTAGGCGGCGATCGCCAGCGGCGTGCCTCTCAGTTTGGGCTCGTGCTGCTGCTCGATCGAGGCGAACGCGCAATTGAGGTCAATCACGAGTGTCATGGGGTCGGCACGGTTGAGCCCGAGATCCGCCGCCCCCGTCCCCATAGCGAGCAAATGTTCGCACACGCTCCCCACTTTGTGGGGAGCTCCGGCCAGGCTCGCTCAGCGAGCCTCGACGGTGAGGAGCCCGGGGGACGGTTCTGGTAATTGATAAGTCGGCAGCTTTATCATTCGCTATCAAATGGCAACCGTCTGGGCGCCCACTCCGTACCGGCCGGGAAACGGCATCGACCCGCCCTACCTGGGCGATCGCGAGGAGCAGATCGAGGCGGTCCGCGGCTTCCTGAAGAATCCGAGGCACCCCCGGAACGTGCTCATCACCGGGCTGCGCGGCGTCGGCAAGACCGTGCTCCTCAACCGCATGCAAGGCGAGGCGGAGTCGGACGGCTGGATCGTGATCGATCGCGAGTTCTCCGAGAGCGACGCCGAGCCGCACGCGTTCGCGAACGCGGTACTCACCGATGTGAATCGCGCCCTCCGGAAA
>PLYD01000158.1 GCA_003151665.1 Candidatus Dormiibacterota bacterium | reverse complement strand
CGTTACAAGGACGTCGACGGCGATGGGGTGACGTATCGAACGCTGCCCGGCACCGACCACCCCTCTGCAGGTTTCTTCACGCGAGGTTCGGGCCATGACGAGTCGGCGCGCTATACGGAGAACGCCGACGCTTACGCGCGCAACATGGATCGCCTGTCGCGCAAGCTCGAGACGGCTCGTGCGGTGCTGCCGGCGCCCATCGTCGACGAGACCTCCGGATCGAGCGTGGGCTTGATCGCGTTCGGCTCGACGCACGCCGCGGTGCCCGAGGCGCGCGAAGCGCTGGCAGCCGCGGGGCGGCCCGTCGACTACCTACGCGTCCGGGCGCTGCCGCTGTCGGCGGAGGTGGGCGAGTTCGTCGCAAGGCACGAGCGCGTTTACGTGGTCGAACAGAATCGAGACGGCCAGGTCTTCGACCTCATCCGCCTCGACCTTCCGGCGGCGCTCGTCGAGCGAGTCAAGTCGATCCGTCATTACAACGGGCAGCCAATCCCTGCGATCGCGATATCGGAACCGCTGCTTCAATCGGAGCCGGTACCGGCATGAGCGTCACCCTCAACCGCATCGGCCTTCAGCGCGACGCCTACAAAGGCGCCGCGACGACGCTGTGCGCCGGCTGCGGCCACAACTCCATCACCAACCACATGATCAAGGCGCTGTACGAGCTCGGCGTCGAGCCGCACCGCCTGGCCAAGATGTCCGGCATCGGGTGCTCGTCGAAGACACCCGCCTACTTCGTCGAGACCGCCCACGGCTTCAACGGGGTCCATGGGCGCATGCCTTCTCTCACCACTGGCGCTCAGCTCGCCAACCGCCAGCTGATCATGCTTGGCGTTTCGGGCGACGGCGACACCGCATCGATCGGCCTCGGGCAATTCATGCACATGATCCGCCGCAACATCGACTGCACCTACATCATCGAGGACAACGGGACCTACGGCCTGACCAAGGGTCAGTTCTCAGCCACCGCCGACATCGGCTCGGTCCAGAAGAAGGGCGCAGTCAACACCTTCCAGCCCATAGATCCGTGCGCGGTCGCACTCACGCTCGGCTGCTCGTTCGTCGCCCGCTCGTTCAGCGGTGATGGCAAGCAGGTGGTGCCTCTCATCAAGGCAGCGATTGCTCACCGCGGCACCGCGATCATCGATATCGTCTCCCCGTGCGTGACCTTCAACGACCACGATGGTTCCACCAAGAGCTACAGCTGGGTCAAGGATCACGAGGAATCAATCGCCGACGTGTCCTTCATCCCTTTCTTCGAAGAGGTCCATGTCGACTACGAGCCGGGGACGGTTCGCGACGTCGAGCTACACGATGGATCGCACATCATGCTCAAGAAGCTGGGTGAGGACCACGATCCCTCGGACCGCCGCGCCGCGATGAGGGTGATCGAGGAGGGTCGCGCCGCCGGCCACCTGGTGACCGGTCTGCTTTACCTGGACACGACGATGGAAGACTTCGCCTCGACCGAGCACATCCCCGACCGGCCGCTAAAGGACCTGGGCGAGGACGATCTCCGGTTGAGCCGCGAGGATTTCGAAACGTTCATGTCCGAATTCGCCTGAGTAAGGTCAAGACCGACCCGCCCTCAACGCAACAGGAGCTGGCCAAAGGCACCAGGCTGGTCGCGCGTCGCGACCCCGCAATGGCGCGACTTGTCAAGGCTGCGGGACCTCTTGAGCTGCGCGACCCCCTGCCCGACGGCTTCGCCGCGCTGGTGCGGTCGATCATGTACCAGCAGCTGGCGGGCGCGGCGGCATCGACCATCCACGGCAGGTTCTTGAAGTTGTTTTCTGACGGCCTCTCCCCCGTCGCGGTGCTCGCGCTGCCGGAGGGAGCAATGCGGACCGCTGGAGTGAGCGGGTCCAAGGCCGCAGCCATCGCCGACCTTGCATTGAAGGTGAGCGATGGAACGGTTCCACTGCATGACGTGGATGGTCTGTCCGACGACGAGCTCGTCGCGCGCCTGGTCCTGGTGCGCGGCATCGGCCGCTGGACGGCGGAGATGTTCCTGATGTTCCAGCTCGGGCGACTGGATGTTTGGCCGGTCGACGATTACGGCGTGCGCAAGGGTTGGGCGCTGGCCCACAAGCTGAAGGAACCGCCGACGCCTCGTGCCCTCCAGGCCGAGGGAGATCGATTCCGGCCCTACCGGTCAATCGCGGCGCTTTACTGCTGGCGGGCGGTCGATACGCCCTGACCCTGGTAGCCACGCACCGCGCTGAACGGTTAGCCCTCGAGCCTGCCCAGGGCGCCTGTACGATTGGTGTTCGATGGGGGTGGGTGGGGTGAAGACGCTTCCAGAGTCTCCGGATGCCTTCAAAGAGGCGACGTGGGCAGACGTCCGGCCGTTCTATGAGGAGCTCGCCTCTCGACCACTTCACGCCGGCAACGTCGAAGAGTGGCTGGCCGACTGGTCCCGGTTCGAATCTCTTTTGTCGGAGGCGTCAGCGTTGGCGAGTTTCGACTATTCATGCGACACGGCCGACCCAGCCCGCGAGTCGGCGCAGCTGCGCTTCGGCACGCAGATCTCGCCCAAGGCCCAGGAGCAACGCGTGCGATTGCAGGAACGACTCCTACAGCTGGGCTACGTGCGGACGGGACTCGAAACCACAATCGAGCGGTTTCGCAACCAGATGCAGATCTTCAACGAGGCCAATGTCCCGCTGTCCGCCGAGCTCTCCCGACTTACCACCAGCTGGTCAAAGGTCATCGGCGCGATGACCGTTGAATGGGAAGGCGTCGAGAAGACGCCCGCACAGCTTCTCCCCTATCTCGAGTCAACGGACCGTTCTGTTCGCGAGCGCGCGTTCAAGCTTCGAGCCAAGCCTTACGTCCAACAGCGCACCGCGCTCGCGGACATCTTCGACACGATGTACGACCTTCGACAGCAAACGGCGCGAAACGCCGGCTTCGACAACTTCCGCGACTACACGCATCAGGAAAAGAACCGGTTCGCCTACACGCCCTCAGACTGCATGCGCTTCCACGAGGCGGTCGAGACGGCGGTCCTGCCGGCCGTAGACCGGATCCTGGACCGGCGGCGGCGGGCGATGAAAGTCGATCGGCTCAGGCCTTGGGACACCTCCGTGGACCCCCTTGGGAGAGCTGCGCTGGAGCCATTCGCGAACATCGACATTTTCGTCGATCGAGCAGCGAGCATCTTCGGCCACGTAGACGCCGAATTCCGCAATTATTTTGAGACCATGGTCGATGCCAAGCTGCTCGATCTCGAGAACCGCAAGGGCAAAGCGCCAGGTGCCTACAGCCAGACTCTCGCCTTCAGAAAGCAGCCGCTGATCTTCATGAATGCCGTCGGCGTTGACGACGATGTTCGAACCCTGCTGCACGAGTCCGGCCATGCCTTCCATTCTTTCGAAGCTTCTCGGTTGCCGATCCTTTTCCAACGCCACCCAGGCTCGGAGATGGCTGAGGTGGCCTCGATGTCGATGGAGCTGCTCGCAGCTCCGTTCATCGGCGAGGACAGCGGTGGCTACTACAACGACGACGAGCAGCGCCGCTCGCGTGTGGAGCATCTGGAAGGGATCGTGATGTTCTTCCCGCACTGCGCATCAGTGGATGCGTTTCAGCACTGGATTTACCTCGACAAAGCGGGACGCGACAGGGACGCCCGCGACGCCAGGTGGCTCGAGCTACGGTCGCGATTCGAAGGCAATGGAGTGGATTGGAGCGGACTCGATCGAGAGCGCACAGCGCGCTGGTACCAGCAGCCACATTTCTTCTCGAGTCCCTTCTACTACATCGAATACGGCATCGCCCAGCTGGGCGCCCTGCAGGTGTGGCGAAACAGCCTGAAGGACCCCAAAGAGGCGGTGCGGAATTATCGGGCGGCGCTGGCGCTCGGCGCCACGCAGCCATTGCCCGAGCTGTTCAGGGCTGCAGGCGCACGGTTGATCTTCGACAGCGCGGGCATGAGCGAGCTGATCGCCGTCGTCGAGGAGGAGATCGCAAAGCTCCGGTAGAACCGCTGGCGGCTAGCTGCGCGCGAAGTCGCGAAGGGGCAGCCGCGGACCAAAGCGCGGCGCAGTGATCCCGGCGATTGCGATGAGCCGGAGCACGCGAGCGCGGTGGCCGCGATATGGCTCGAGCAGCTCGAGCATTCGCTCGTCGGTTGACCGCGGCGTGCCCTCGAGAGCGAACCCGACGCTGTGAGGCAGGTTGTAGTCGCCGACAGGGACCGCGTCGGGATCGCCCAGCGCAGTCGACGCGACCAGGGCCGCTGTCCACGGGCCGATGCCGAGGAAGGCCTGCATGCGCCCGTAGGCTGAGGCGATATCCATCGAGACTGTCTCCTCGAGACGGCCCGCGCTTCGCGCGGCACCGATGATCACCTCGGCGCGCCGTCGCTCGATTCCGAAGGTGTGGAATGTCCAGTACGGCGTTCGTGCAAGCACACGGGCTGCGGGCGGAACGGTGAGCCTGACCGGCCCTGGCGCCGGTTCGCCCAGCGCCTCAACCAGGCGCTCGTACGACCGGCGCGATTCGATGCCGGTGACCTTCTGGCCGAGCACGGCGGGCACCAGCGCTTCAAACACCGCCGATGTCTTCGGCAGGCGCACCCCGGGATTTCGCTTGTGGACCTGCGCCAGAAACGGATGCTGCGGGACAAAACCGGCACCGTCGTCCTGCTCGCCACAAAGGGCGTCCGCACGCGCAGCCGCCCAAGTCGCCCCCGAGCCCCAGGCCTCGACGTCGACGCCTCCCTTCGACTGCAGCAGGTGAACTGTCGCCGGCCCATCCGGCGTCAGGGTGGCGCGCCATACCTCGCTTGCATTAATGCGCAACGACGGAGTGCCGCCGATCGAGGCCAGCGTCAGGGCGAGGTCGAGGGGCCGACCCGATTCGAATCGCGTGATGGCATCCGGGCTCACGCTAAGTGCTGAGGGGAACCCGGAGCGTGAAAGTGCTTCCTCTTCCTGGCGTCGATTCCACGGTGAGTTCACCATCATGCATTCGCGCGATCTCGCGCGACAGCCAAAGCCCAAGGCCCGTTCCCGAGACGCTCTCGGTCGCCTTCGTCTCGATCCGCACAAAGCGGCTGAAGAGGCGGGCCTGGTCTTCCTTTGCAATTCCGATGCCTTCGTCGGTCACGGCCACCATACCGATGCCATCACCGCTGACGCGGACTTTGATTCGCGCTCCGTTGGGTGAGTACTTGGCCGCATTGCTGAGCAGGTTTCGAACAACCATCTGGAAGCGGTCGGGATCCACCTCGGCTTCCACAGCACTGGACGGTTTCTCGACGCTCAGCTGATGCTTGCTCAGCAGCTGGCTCGAGCCCTCGATCGCAAGGTCCGTCAATTCGACGAGGTCTGCGGGGTGCTTCTTCAGTGCCAGCCGCCCTTCTTCGAGACGCGCCGCCTCGACCATCTGCTCAACCATCCAGTTGACTTCGTCGGATTTCTGGATCAACAGGTGAACCACCGACGACGATTGGGCCGAAAGGTCGCCCAGTGAGCCCGCCTCCAGCATCGTCAGGTAGCCCTTGATCACCGTCATCGGGCCCCGCAGTTCGTGGGCAGCGACGTTGAGAAACTCGGTCTTGGCCTTCTCAAGAGAAGCGATCCTCGCATTCAGCGACACGCGATCCAGGCCGGCGCTGATGCTGTTCGCGTACTGGCGCAGACGCAAAATCTCGTCGTCGCCGAAGGTCGGCGTGATAGGGCCGGCCAGAACGACCAAGCAGCCTTCACCCTGCTGGAGGTGCAGCGAGGTGATAAGTCTGGTGGCCGGTTGGTTTGAAGTACGCGCGCCGCCGTCAGCTGAACCGGCTCGCACCTCCACCGCAACTGCCTCCGCTTGCTCGAGCGTCATCTCGCGCGCTGCCAGGATCGAGCCGTCGGCATCGATGATGACTGCGCCCACGCCACCGACGAGGCGCGTCGCCCACGAGAGCGCGCGCTGAGCGAGCGTACAGCGGTCGGGGCTGTAGAGCAGCAGTTCATGGAGCGCGTTGCGGAACGTATCCTCTTCGGGTTCCCTCAATCGATCACCGCCGCTAGCGTCAGAAGACCGAAGGCTGCTTCGGTGGCTCATTGCAGCTCCACCAGCACGTTTGCCACTGGCCGAGGATAAAGCAACGGCGTGGCGTATGCCAATGTTAGATTGCGAGGAGGAAGCGCCGATGAAGTGGGTGACTCGTAAAAATGCGAGCGTGGATCGAATTGCGTGTCCGTGGCTGATCAAGCGATTTATCGATCCAGATGCGGAGTTCCTGTACGTGCCGGCGGCGGATGTGATTGCCGTCGCCGAAAAGGAGGGCGCTATCCCCTATGACGTGGGCGGCGTCGAGCTCGGCCACGTCGACGGGAGGTGCAGCTTCGAGTCGGTCATCCTCAAGCACGGTTTGAAAGACCCGGCGCTTGATCGACTCGCGTTGATCGTTCACGGCGCCGACGTGACAGCCGATGTCGCGATCACGCCGGAGGCCGCCGGCCTGAAGGCGATCGCGCACGGCTTTGCGATGGTCCACGGTGAAGACGACCACCGCAAAATCGCGCTCGAGACGCCCCTGTACGACGCGCTGTACGCCTGGTGCCAGCACCAGGTCGGACGGGTCAAGCCGGCGGCAGAGTGACCTCGATTCCGTCTGGGTCCTTCGTCGGCGCGTCAATACGGCCAACCTCGAAACTCTCGAGTCCAGCGACGTCGGGTTCGACGGGAGCTGCGCCGCGACCTTCGAGCAGGTTGATACCGAGGTGGTGGTGGTAACCGTCCCAGCTCAGGAATCGCATCACGTTGCCGGCCTCGGCCATGAGCTCCATGCCCATCGATTCGTAGAAGGCCTGGCTCCGATCCAGGTCGGAGACGTTCAGGTGCATGTGGCCCAACACTGTTCCCTCTGAAAACTTCGGCCGTGGTGCGTGCGCTATGCGCAGCAGCCGCTCGAAGTCCAGATGTTCGACGCCGATGTTCAGGCGCCCACCCGGATAGGTCCACTCGCTGCGCGGCCGGTCCGCATAAACCTCGATGCCGTTGCCTTCAGGGTCGTCGTAGTAAAGGGCCTGGCTGACGAAGTGGTCGGAAGTACCGGTCAGAGGCAGCCTCGCCTCAAGCGATCTTTGCAAGAAGCCGCCCAGCTCTTCCTCCGATGGCAGCAGGATCGCGAAGTGATACAGGCCGGCCGAATGCCGCGGGCGGCGGCGCAGCCCGGGCGTGGCTTTCAGCCGAACCAGAGCCTTTCCGCTCAACCCTAGCGTGGCCGAGCTCTTGTCCCCGGCCAGCTTTGTAAGGCCGAACCACTCGTAAAAGCCGGCCTCACGTTCGAGGTCGAGCACTTTCAGCTCAACCGCGCCGAGCGGCCACGCCGAGCTCATACCAGTCTCAATGGGACGACGATCGAGACGATCCGCTCGACCTTGATCTTGCCGCTCTCGTCCAGCAACCAGGTTTGCGCCGAGGGAAACAGCCTGGGCCCGAACGGGCCGCCCTGAGTGCTGACCTCATACATGATCAGTGCGTTCCGCTCGTCGCCAGTGGCGGCGATTATTCGCAGGCTGCCAGGCACCACCTGCATTGCGAATTGGGCGAGCCCACGTGGCCCGTCCATGTATTCCTCGATGCCGACCAGGTTCGCCGCCGGGCTGAAGAACTGCACCTCCTCGGCCAGGTTGCTGCGCGCCTTCTCAAAGTCGTGATTGGTCCACGCTTCCAGGTGGGCCCGAGCAAGCTCCACTGCAGGTGAGTCCGACCCTTGAGAGGTGTCCATCGTCATCTCCTTTCCTGGCCTTTCAGCGTAAATGACAGTTGGAGTGTGGGAAGCCACCAATGGCAATGTTTCTTTTGTGCTTGCGAGTTATAGCGGAGCGGTCGCGAAGTGGCTGGGGAGGAAGGATTCGAACCTTCAACCTTCCGGTCCAGAGCCGGCTGCGCTACCGTTGCGCCACTCCCCAACAGACCGGGCCGCCTATTCTAACGACGCTCCGTCGGCCCCCCGATCGGACTGGTTATCCACACTATCTCCCCAGGCATGCTTCGGTCGCCTGCCGCTAACCGGTCGCCTGCTTACGGCCCCTTTGCAAGTAACTGCACCCTCGGGCTGCAAGCCTCGGGGATGGGCTAGGCCATGCCGCTGACGGCGGATTCCCCTTGAGGGGCTGGCCGCAGCCCTCCGCCAATCCACAGGCGCCTAGTCCCGGTCCTGGACCCTCGTCCTCGAGCGCTCGGTCGGCGGGCGCGAGGTCATCCGAATGGAGAGCGGAGGCGGCGTCCCCATCAACCGCTCGAAGCCGGCCGCGAACAATTGCTTCGCGCGGTAGAGGTTGATCGCCCAGCCAACTCCGAACACCCTATCGCTGAAGAGCGAGTCGGATGACGGGTTCCAGTAAGCGTCGCGAATCTTGTCCCACGAGGGGACTCGAAAGTCGTACGGAACGACGCCCAGGACTCGACCGTGCCAGTTTCGCTCTTCCTCGGGCTTGGCCAGCTCAGTGGCTACGGCTCCGACAACCAGGGCAACAGCAGTGAGACGGACCAGCCGACGTACGCCACGCAAAGTCCCCATACTTCAATTGAAGCGTAGTTCACCGTAACCGTGCACGTTTTGAAACTGTTCCTGCAAGTGGGGTAGATGGCCACAAGGCTCCAATCCACGACGCGACTGCTTCGGTGGCTAACGCCTGGTCTCGAAATCAAGCGCTGGCTTCTGCTCCTCATGTTCGCGGAGCTCGTGCTGGTCCTCGGGTTCGCTTACGGCTTGAAGGCGGCGTACAGCACCCTAGAGCTGCCCAGGGAGTTCTATTACGTAACCCTGCAGTTCTTTCCGTACCCGGTGCGGGCGCTCATCTTCGGCTTCCTGGGAGTCGGCCTGCTGATCTTCAGCTACCTGAAGCTGACGCAATCGGTGCTTGGGCCTTTCCTGCCGGGCAACAGCTCGAGCAGCATGGTCGAGGTCATTCACGCTTTCCGGTTGAAGAGCCGCGGTCCTCGCATCGTTGCCATCGGAGGCGGCACGGGGCTGAGCTCGCTTCTGAGGGGCCTCAAGACCTACACCTCGAATCTCTCGGTGATCGTGACGGTCGCGGACGACGGCGGCTCATCGGGCAGATTGCGCGACGAATACCGGATCCTCCCGCCCGGCGACTTCAGGCAGTGCCTCATCGCCCTGGCCGACGCAGAGCCACTGATGAGGCAACTCTTCGACCATCGATTCACGGAAGGATCCCTGGACGGACACTCCTTCGGCAACCTTTTCATCATGGCGATGGCTGACGTCACAGGAAATTTCGAGCGCGCCCTGCGCGAATCGGGAAAGGTGCTTGCGGTCAAGGGCACCATCATTCCCTCGACTCTGCAGGACGTCACGCTCGTGGCCTCGATCAACGGCCATACAGTGGAAGGCGAGTCAAACATCCCAAAGCAGAACGCGCCGATCAGCCAGGTTTTCCTGAAGCCGGACGGAGCGCTGCTTAACCCCGAGGCCTTGCAGGCGATCATGAGTGCGGAGCTGGTCGTGATAGGTCCCGGCTCGCTTTATACATCGATCCTCCCCAACCTGCTCGTCGAGGGCATGGTCGAGGCGATCAAAGCGTCGCCCGCGCTCAAGGTCTACATCTGCAACCTGGCTTCACAAGAGGGCGAGACCGAGGGTTACAACGTTGACGATTACCTACGCGTACTCCACGAACACGTTGGCGCGAACATCTTCGATTTCGTGCTCGTCAACTCGAACAATTCCCATACGCCGACCGGTGGACAGTCCCAGGTGATCTTCCGGCCCGAGGACTCGACCAGGCATCCAGAGGTTCGCTTCATCGCGGCGGATGTCGTCAACGTGCGGATCCCTTCTCACCACGACCCTGACAAGCTCGCCAGATCGATCATGCGGAAGGTGTGGCAGGCGTAACGCTGGCCGCGCGCGCTCGCCGGCGGCTGACGATCTCGACAACGCTGGTGGCGACTGCCACGTAAACGATCGCGGCCAGGACATCGACCACGTAGTGCTCGCCGAGATAGACGATCGACAGGATCACCGCCGCGGTCCATAGGACCAACCCCACCGCCAGCAATCGATATCGCTGCCACGCGTACACCGCCGCAAGCATTGGATATGCGGCGTGCAGAGACGGAAAGGCCGCGAAAGGGTTCGGGTTGAAGCTGTGGTAAATCGGCGTGACCAGGGTGTAGCCCCACAACGACTTGACGGTCTGATCGTTGATCTTTACCACCTCGTGCAGCTGATACCAGGGCGGCGCGCTCGGCCATAGGAGGTAGGTGACGAAGGCTAGAAAGCTCATCAGGAGCAGGGCCGCGACAAACCGCCAGTAGTACTCGCGGCTGGTGACCCAGAACACGAACCCGACCACGATCGGCAGCACGAAGTGCATGAAATAGAACAGCATCGCGACGATGTCCTGCACCCCAACCACCCCCGGGTGATAGAAGGCGTGTTGCAGCACGAGAGTGGGAATCGAACCCCTGAACACCCAGCGCTCCAATCCCGAAAAGTCATGTGGTTGGAAGTTGGTCTTGGCGGCAAAACCCCTCATCGCCTCGTACGCGAAGAAGAGGAGCAGAAACGGCGTCCAGTCGGCGATGAACGTGCGGCCGCGTCCCAGCGCTACCGCGATGACGAGCAGAACGAGCAAGACCCACTCGGGCTCGATCGATATGCCCCGCCAGAGCATGACGCCAAAGATCAGCGCCAGGTAGACGACGCTGCCGATCAGGAGCAGTCGGGGCCGGCGAGCTCGCGCCGGCTTGGGTTCAGCGGGCGCGGACAACGACCACTGCTGCGATCTCGACTGTGACCGAGAAGGGGAGTGAGTTGGTTCCAAGCGCCGCCCGTGAATGCTTGCCCCTCTCCCCCAGGACCTCGATCAACAGGTCCGAGGCGGCGTTAATGACCTTCGGCTGGTCTCCAAATTCCGGCGTGGAGAGCACAAAGGCGATGAGTTGAGCGACCTGTTCAACGTTGGCAAGGCCTGCGGCGGCTTCCATCTGGGCCAGCAGGTTCATGCCGCAAGCCCGAGCCGCCAGCTGGGCCGCCTCCATGGTCACTTCATCCGGGCACCGACCGGTCAACCGTCTGCCCTCCAGGACCGAGACCTGGCCGGCGATATAAAGCAGCGACCGCCCGCCCCCAATCGGGACCAGCACGGTCGGCACATAAGACGCCACCGGGGCCGGCGGCACCGGGAGGGTGAGCCCCAGCTGGCGCAGTCGCTCGTGAGGATCAGTCAACTCGAGGGAGTCTAGTGGAGTTAGCCGCGGCGGCCGCGGAAGTGGGAAACCACCGCCATCAATATCACGATCAGGGCGACCACTCCGACGGCGATGTATGGCGTCCGTGCGGAGAGAAGGAGCTGACCGATCCCAGAGGTTCCCGCTGGCGGCGGCGAGTTGGTGCGGGTGCCGCTGGTCGGCGGTGTCGGCGTGGTGGGCAGGCCTTGCGGACTCGCGCCGGTGTCGTGATAGGCCCAGAGGACTGCGACCTGGTCGGCGGGTCGGAACGTGGCCACATACAGGGTCGGGATTTCATCATTGGAGACGGCGAGCGCTGTCACCGACGGCATCGGTGGCGCGAGCGATGTGAAATGACGGGCAGCATCGCGGGTCCGCCACAGTCCACCCGACGTCGACCCACCGCCATCGCTCGCCGCATAGAAGCGGTCGAAATGTGTGGTCACAAACGCGATCTGCGTGTAGTCGGTCGACGGCAGCAGGCCGCCGCCGCTGACGGGCGCGAAAGTCGCGCCTTTGTCCACAGAGGTGAAGAGGCCCGTGTTCGTGCCCACGACCAGCGGCTTGGTCGTGCTTGCCGGCGGCAACGGGCCCGCGGCCAGGGATGAGACGACGTTGCCGCTGATTGCGGCTTTGATCTGCACCCATGTGGTGCCGCCGTCGATACTCTGAAAGAGGAGGGGTCCGCTTGCAGAGGTGGCATTGCTGCCCGCGACCAGGCGCACAGGATTGTGGATGGCGGCCACGGTCAACTCGCCAATGCTGATCTTCGGAAGGCCTGAGGGCCTCCAGGCCAGACCATCGGCACTTGCATAGACGCCACGGTCGGTACCTGCTGCAACCAGCGTCAGAGCAAAAGCGAAAGCGCGGACGGAACGGCCGTCCAGGCCATTCACCGGCGCCCATGAAATGCCAGCGTCCTTGCTGGCCAGTGCGCCTCCGCCACGCAGGCCCGCCAGCACGAAGCCGGTCTTGGAAGGACTGAATGCGATGGTCAGGATTGGAGCGCCGGCGCCGTGCGCCATGTTCCATTTCGATCCGCCATCTGCGCTCCTCATCAAAGCGCCATCAGACCTGCCCACGATCACGATCTGGTTGTGGAAGGGATCGACGCCGAGCGCGAGCACCGCGCTCTGGCCCTGATTGGGCAGCGGCGACAGGGCGACCCAGGTCGAGGGAGGAAGCGTGCGAGTGAGCTCGGCTCCGCTCTCGGCGCGTGTTTGCACGACCAGCACAGCGAAGCCGGCCCACGCGCACGACAGGAGCGCCACAAGCGTCGCGACAAGACGTTGGCGAGGAGGCGACACGAGCCTGCCGATTATCACCCAAGCCGGTGGGCCGGCGAGCAGGAGCGCGGGCGGCTCCAATCCGCGCTTTGGGGGTGATTGCCTACAATCCCAGAGTGCTGGCTCGTCCCAAGGCCTGGCTGCACAGCGGCGCGGCCTGGCTCGACCGGGCAGCGTTCAGCCCGGCTTCCCTCCCCGACGACCTGATCAGTGGCATCGCCCTCGCACCAATGGTCGCTGCCGGCCTGATCCTGTTCAGACTTCCCGCTCTTGAGATGCTGCTGGTCGCTTTGGGCACCGGAGTGGCCGGAAGTCTGTTTACGAGGTTCGTCTGGCGGCACGATCTCCCACGACCGCAGCCGAGCCCCCTGATCGCCGCGCTGGTGGGTGTTGCGCTCGTGGGGCCCGGGTCATCGCTTGGAATCTCCATTGCGATCGCAGCGACGGCCGTGATCCTCGAGCTGCTGCGAGCTCGTTACATCCCTGCGATTCGCGCCCAGACGGGACTCCTGACATTCGCCGGACTCGCGTTGGTCTCGGGAGGCGCGCCATTGGTCTACGTCAACCCGGCGAGCCACAGGTCGTTTTTCCCAGACCCGATCGCGTTGTGGTTTGCGCAACCATCGCTTCCCGGCTCGTACGACGCCATCACGCTTTACGTCGGCAATGTCGCGGGACCCGTCTTCGCGACCTCACTCCTTGCGGTCGGCATTGGCATCGCCTGGTTGGCTTACGCGCGCCGCCTGAGCTTCGCAGTCGCGATTGGCTTCCTCGTGGGCGCCGGCTTCGCGATCGTGGCGTACCACTGGGATTACGTCGTGCACCTTGACAGCGGGCCGACCTGGTTTGTGGCCATGCTCCTGGCGGATAAGCGTTACCTCCCTCCCTCGTGGACGCTTCGGCCTGTGCTTGGCTTCAGCGCCGGACTGCTGTCGGTGGCCTTGCGGGTCCGCGGCTACGGGATCGAGGCCGCATTCCTGACCGCGGCCGGCGTGCAGGCGGTCATGGCCGTCTTGGTGGTCGTGCTGTGGGCCGCCTCATTCGGGTCCGAGCGGATGCAGAGGAACCGCCTGCTTCGCCAGCGCGAGGCCCACCTACGGATCGTTAAGACCTAGGCGAACTTGATCTTGACCTCGGCCAGGCCGAGGGTGGCGGCAAGCTCGCCGGCGCGTGCGCGGATCTCCGGCCGGACCTTTGCCGGCAGTTTGCCGAAGGGATCGAATTCGATGCGTTCCGCGGCGCTAGGCGAAGTTGAAGTTGTCTTTTCTCCAGAGCAACCGGCCGTCTGCTGAAACCACGTAGAGATCGGTGATCGGAGCCACAGTGGGATCGGCTGAGGAATGACTGTCGATAAGCCCGATCGCCATGCGCGTGCCTCCGGGTTCGGACTTGAATAATCGGAAAGGAAGCCCGGCTGGGCCTGTCCAGACGACAACCCCGTCGCGCCATCGGATCAACGTGACGGGAGAGCCAGAGCTTGGCGACGTCACCGCCAGCGAGCCATCCCAGGTGAACGCGTCGACCCACCCAGCGAGGTGAGTTATCGCTGAGCCGTCGGGACCGTAGATGGTGGCAGTAGCCGATGCTGGCGAGAAAATGGACTCGGCCACGAATTGGCCGTCATGAGTCGCCACGGTCCCCACTCCGCCCGGCGAGCCGGGGAGCTTGATGATATGGGTCCAGAGGATGCGCCCTGTCGACAACTGGACGACCCAGTCCTGGACGCTGAAGCCTGGCGATACCGTCGCTTCAGACACCACCGCCCGGTCGTTCTCCACGCTGCAAGCAACGACAGTCGGAACCGGCATGTTCTGCCCCGTCGGCCCATAGGTTCCAATCTGAGCGACGTTCGCTGCTTGGCTGCCTGGCAGTACCAGCTGGAGCATCGCCGGCCCTGGGCCGACACCTTTGTAAGGAGCAGGTACGACCTGGCAATAATGGATCTCGTCGTCGGCCCACGCCACGCGAGAGGTTTTGGGTGGAGTGTTTGCCAATGGCCCTACCACCTTGCCCGTGCGGTCGCGGATGTCCGTACCTGTTGCGTAAAGGATCCCGGCTGGATTCGATGTCCCGCCGTTGACTCCGCCGTCGCCCACTCGGCCAAAGGTGCGGCCATCCCATGTGATGCCGTCGATCTGAGCGGCATTCGCCGGGTCGTGGAACAGGATCACGGGAGTGCTGTCGGGCACGTTGAGCCCGCCGGCGGGATTCGGCTGAGTTACGGCCCGGACATAGACGAACGTCGCGATGACGAGGGCGGCGATCAAGATCGCGGCGATACCGGCCGCCAGCTGCAAACGATTCTCGTGTCGACTGGTGCGGCCTGCGTACGCGCCGCGGAGCATCCGCTCGCGGACGCCGCGAAGATCTCCGAGCTCGGCCTGGCCCGCATCGAAGGCCACGATCACATCCCGGCGCATGTCGTCCATTTACTTGTCCTCCTCCAGGAGATCCGGGCGCAACCGGTGGCAGGCTCGGTATATCCGGCCCTTGGCCGCCGAGGGCGAGATACCGAGCGCGAGGGCGACCTCCTCTACCGGGAGGTCGAGATAGAAATGGAGGAACAGCGCCTGCCGGTCCTGGTTCGGCAAGCGTGCCAGCGCGCGTGCCAGGTCAACCCTTTCGATGTCGGATTGGTCGGGGCGCGGGCGTTGGAACACGTCGGCGATGCGCGCCGTCTTGAACCACCTCGTCCGGCGTGTGTTGCGGCACTGGTTGATAACGATCGCCAGGAACCACGGCCTGACTGGCATGCCCGGTCGAAGCTGGCCGAGCTTGCGCCACGCGCGCGTGATCGCCTCCTGTGTCGCGTCCTCGGCTTCCCAGCGGTCCCCAAGCATCGAATGGGCAAGCCGCAGGGCGGGCTCGACCAGGGGCCCGATCAAGGCCTCGAAGGCGGCCTCATCACCGGTGAGAGCCTGTTCACGGAGCGAGAGCTCTCCTCCTGCGGTCACGGCTTGAGCCACACCTCTCAAGACACCGAAGGCGACAGTTTGGTTACAACTCCGATTCCGATTCCGCTCAGTCGAACAGCTCGGCGCCGCGAGTTACGAACTGGTCGCGGCGCGGGCCGGTCCCGATCAGGTCGATGGGGGCGCCGATCAGCTCGCCGATCCTTTCGATATAGTCGCGGCAGCGCTGGGGGAGGTCTTCCCAGCATCGTGCAGCGCCGATCGGCGTCTCCCAGCCGGGCATCTCCTCGTAGATGGGATTGCAGTGCTTGTAGTGCGAGATGTTGGCGAGCGGGTGGGTGTGGCGCTCGCCTCGGAAGTCGTAGGCGGTGCAGATCTTCAACAGGGGTTGCTCGTCGAGGATGTCGAGGCGCATGAGGGCGGCGCGCCCGACGCCGTTGATGCGCACGGCGTAGCGAGCGACCGCTGAGTCGAACCAGCCGATGCGGCGGGGGCGGCCGGTGACGGTGCCGAACTCGTGGCCGCGCTCGCGAATCTGGTCGCCGACGCCGTCCAGGAGCTCGGACGGGAAAGGGCCGTAGCCGACACGCGAGGCGTATGCCTTGAAGACGCCGATCGTGAGGTCGACCTTGGTCGGGGCGATGCCGCTGCCGGTCAGGGCGCCGCCCGCGGTTGGGTTGGAGCTCGTGACGTAGGGATAGGTGCCGAAGTCGAGGTCGAGCATGGTGGCCTGGGCGCCCTCCAGGAGGATGTTGGCGCCGCTGTCCAGTGCGTCCTGGATGATCGGGAAGGTGTCCTTGATGTAGGGATCGAGCTGCTTGGCGTAGCCCATGTACTCCTCGAGCATGCTTTCCCAGTCATAAGCCTCGGCGTCGTAAAGCTTGGTGAGGATCGGGTTCTTCACCTGGCCGACGACGAAGGCGAGCTTCTTGCGCATGAAGCCTTCCTTTTGCAGGTCGCCAATACGGAATCCGATGCGGCGGATCTTGTCGGCGTAGGCGGGGCCGATGCCACGCCACGTGGTGCCCAGGCGGTCGTCGCCGCGCGCGTCCTCTTCCAGGCGGTCGAAGAGGGGGTGGTAGCGCATGACCATGTGGGCGCGTTCGCTCACCATCAGGTTTTTTGGCTGAATGCCTCGCTCCTGCAACTGGGAGAGCTCACGCAGGAGGACGATGGGGTCGACCACTACGCCGTTGCCGATGATGCAGGTGCAGCCGGGATAGAGGATGCCCGAGGGGATCAGCTGGAACTTGAACTCGCCGTCCTCGGTGATGACGGTGTGGCCCGCGTTGTTGCCGCCTTGGGAGCGGATCACCATCTGGGCTTTGGCGGCGAGGAAGTCGATGACCTTCCCTTTGCCCTCATCGCCCCATTGGCCGCCGACCAGGATGATGACCATCCTGGTTATTCAGTACCGGGTTCGGGCCGGCGAGTCTCCAGGTTGTAGAACCGGGTGTGGTCGCGGCGGAACTTGAGCTCGATCGTGCCGGTCGGGCCGTTGCGGTGCTTGGCGATGATGACCTCGGCAATGCCGGGCCGCTCTTCGGACTTGTAGTACTCGGGTCGAAAGAGGAACACAACGACGTCCGAATCCTGCTCGATGGAGTTGTGGACTATCACGTTATCTGCCACAAAGTTGTGTAGATCTTCTACTGTCAGGTCGTATACCTCGTCGACGCCGTCCGGCTCGATTGCCGACACGACATCCCAGTAGACATCGCTGGTTGCAAGGAGCTCTAGCTCGTCTGAGCGCACGACTTCGGCCAAGCGGAAGGCCCGGTCTCGACTGAGGTTCTGGTGGTAGATCCCGGTCCCCATATAAGCGTTGCCAAGTCCCGCCTGCATGGCACGACTCGTGACCCCACCGGCCTTCATGGCAGGCATCGCGTGCAATTGCCACGTGGCCGAGGGAATTACATCGCGGTTCGTGTTCTCAGCTTTCGTCTCCAAGTAATCCAGGATGGCTGCCTTGTGTAGCGTCTTGTTGGCGCCCAAGACTCCCACGAGCTCGAGAAACCTTCGAATGTCATGCTGGCCGCTGATCACGACGTGGTATTGGTCACGTCCCTTCCCCACCTGTGGGTGTCGCGCGAGCTTTGCATTGATGCCGATACGCAAGAGCAGGCTCTGAACGTCGACCGTGAGACCGCGACTGCTGCTGGCGTAGTACACAGTCACACGTCTGTCGGGCGCAGCCGAAAGAAGTACACAACCATCTGTTGCCCATAGATGGCGCAGGAACACCGCGATTCCCAGCGCCGACTGGTTGAAGACTTTTGCCGACACGCGCTTCTCGTGGGAGCGCAGGCCGAAAGCGCCGAGCTCCTCCAGCCAGACGCGAATGGGACTCCTAACTCCGTGGGTCAGGTGGCGAGTGGGCGGGAAATAAACCTGGATCCATGAACGCTCAGGATGGATCCGCGGCCGAACACGGTCTCCGAAGACGTCTATCGCCAAGGCCGCGACAGTCTCCGCCAGAATTGGATCGTTGGTTGTGTACTGAATCGCATGAGTTGGCAGCGTGCAGCCGTCCCCGATGAGATGTCCCAGCAGCCCGAGCTCCGCACGCGACATGCCGTAGGTGTCAGGGCCTTGTAGAACCCGGGGCAGAGCTATTCGATCACCAGGTTTCAGAGCGTCGAGACGGCGCCAGCCTTCGATCGTGAGGAATTGGTGATTTGCAGTGGCGCGGATGCTCCGTCCCAGCTTGGTCACTATTCGGAACACCGGCTTCGTACCGGTTGCGAACGCACGAGTGACTTTCTTCGGGAACAGGCGCCACCACCCTTCATCGAGGGCGAGAACGTTAAATCCGCCCTGCCCAACCAGATCCCTTATTGGCACGTACGCGCCGGTATCAGGCAGGTAGATGAGCGTGTCGCCTGCGAGACAGCCAGATTCGCGGAGGTCACTGAGTATCGGGCGTTTGTCGGGTCGCTGCTCCGGCGCTCTACTCAGCTGTGAGATGGCGATCACAGGAATTCGAAGCTCGCGAGCCAAACCCTTCAAGGCACGTGAGATCGACGAGACTTCTTGCACCCTGTTGTCATCGCCGCGCGAGCGGCCGTGCATGAGCTGCAGGTAGTCGACAACGATCAGGTCGATGTTGTGCCGCATCTTCGCTTGTCGCGCTTTGAGCTGAAGCGTCAACTCGTCCATCGCTGGCGTGTCATCGATGAATATCGCGGCTTCGCCAAGTGGGCCCAGTGCATTCGACACCCGGTCGTACTCCGCCTCGCTCAACAGCCCTCGGTGCAAACGCTGTGCGTCAATCTGAGCCTGCTCAGTTAACAAGCGCTCGGTCAACTGCTCCTTGGACATCTCCAGGCTGAAGATTGCGATGGCTTTCTTGGCTTCCAACGCAGCGTGGAGCGCGATGTTGAGGGCCAGGGATGTGTTGTGCACCAGGATGTCTTGGGCGATGAAGTTGTTGGTGTCGGGGACCGTAAGGTCATAGACCTGATGCTCGCCGGTTCCCTCAATCGAAACTATCTCGTCCCAATAGATGTCATCGCTCGCCAGCTGACTCAGACCGATGTCCTCGAGAACTGCGGCGTAGGCGGCGAGGCGCGGCTGCGGGAGACCGCGTGAGGTGTGGGGGTTGAATCCGCGCTCGTACGCGTGAGGCTCATCGGCCTGCCTCGCGACGTCCATAAGAGAGAGTCCCCGCTGATCGGCGGAGATCCGCACGTATGGCCAGATCTCCTTGGGCAAGTGACCGACATTGCTGCGACGCGGGCCAACTTCCGCTGTGAAGCGTTCGGATTTCTCACCAATCCAGCCGATCGCCGATTGATAGCGCGCAACTGATTTCGGTTCGGTAATCTCCACGCGCCAATACCGTTCCTTCTTCTTCCAGAGCTTGGCGACTATTCCAAACCTGACCAGCGCGTGGTGCATGTCATGGGCCAGTCCCTCGCTTGCAACAGCGAACTCAATTCGCGGGTAGCCACTCATCGAATAAACAGTGCCGTCACAGCTCATGAGGACTCTCACGAACTCGCGCAAATGGTCGCGGTCCCAGCGCCAGACGCAATCGGGAAAGCGTTTGTCCGCCGACAGTTTGCCCATCAGGCCAACCACGCGGAGCCACACGGTCAGTGGGTTGGATGGCTCCCCGCGCCGACCGGATGGGTAGTAGGTGATGTCATGCCGGCGCACCTTGAGCGTGGGAAAGAACTCTGCGACCTGCTCGTGAAAGTCCGCGAGGATCTCTGGGTCGGTGGTCGTGAATCCAGGGGTGGTGCCAGTCAGGCTGCCCTCGGCAATGAAATACGCGAGCATGCGCACCTTGCCCATAGGCATTGAAGCGTCAGAACCAAAACATCGCAACACGCGCGGCACTGCGATTCGGGCGCCGACTTTGATCTCGTGCAACGGCTGCCAACCCTTGACGGTCAGGAATGGATGGTGGCCGGTGACCTCAACCGTGCGGCCGGTACGAGTCGTTACCCGAAAGCAGGGCTTGATTCCGCTATCAACCCAGTCGTGAACCTCACTGGGTTCCACGGAACCGTCCCACGCGAAGCCAAACACGGTTGGCATTCGCCGTTTGACCGCTTCCTCAATGGTTAGGCGCTCCCCCGTCGCGGGATCGTCGATGAGGCTGTTTCCGACCAGGCACTTTCCCATGCTCGGCCGCCCCGCCACGATGATCAGGTCTGAGTCTTTGAACCCTCCCGTAATGCGATCCAGGTCGTGGAATCCTGACGGGACCCCGATCACCCCCTGCCCGCTCTCCATCTGCAGCGAGATCCGCTCCATCGCCGGACCCAAGAGGTCGTAGAGGCGAGCCAGCTCGCGCTGGTCGCGGTCGTCGGCGACGCCGAACACCAGCGACTGCGCCTGGTTGATCGCCTCCTCCGCCTCCACCCCATCGTCGTAGCCGAACCCCGCGATGTTCGACCCCGCCGAGATCAGGCGGCGCTTGTACGCCTTCTCCTTGACGATGCGGCCGTAGTACTCGATATTGGCCGCGGTCGGCACCGCGCTCTGCATCGATGCGAGCTGCGTACGCCCACCAATACGGTCGAGCATGCCCATCGTCTGCAGCTGCGCGGCCAGCGTGACGTTGTCGATCGGCTCCCCCGCCGCAAACAGGTCCAGCGCCGCCCTGTAAACCTGCCCGTTGTTCTCGCGGTAGAAGTCCTCGGGATGGAGGAACTGCAGGACCTTGGCCACCGACAGGGGGTCGAGAAGGATGGATCCGAGCACCGACAGCTCGGCGTCCTGGTCATGAGGTGGCACCCTCCCCGGCGAAAGAGGGATCGTCTGCATGCTGTCGACTTCCCTCAGCGGTCCTGGGTGACGATCACATTGATGTGGGCGTCCACATCGCGGTGCAGCTTCAACGGCACCTGGTGCTCACCGAGGGTCTTGATCGGCTCCTTCAAGTCGATCTTGTGGCGATCAATGTCCACCCTGTGCTGCGCCTTCAGCGCCGCGGCGATGTCCTGGTTGGTGATAGAGCCGAACGCCTTGTCCTCCGCACCCATCTTCAACCGCACCACCACAGTCTTGTTGTTGATGTCATCGGCCAGCGCCTGCGCCTCGACCCGATCCTTTGTCTCGCGCTTGGTCGCCGCGTCCTTCAGCCGCTTCGCCTCTGCCTCAAAACCCCGGCCTGCCGGCACCGCCAGCTTGCGAGGAAAAAGGAAGTTGCGCCCGTACCCGTCGGTAACTTCCTTCACGTCGCCCGCGCTGCCGATGTTCGGGACGTCCTTGGTCAGCATCACCCGCAATTTCGCCTAGCCCTCCGATACCGATTGATAAGGGTCCCGCCGCCAGACACGCTTTCGAATCCTGCTGAAGAGCCGCCCGCTCCCTTCGCGAGCCGCGCTGAAAGCCTCGTGGAAGTCGCGGTCGAATGTGCTCTCACCGGACTGCAGCGCTGCCTCGTGCTCACGCCGTACGTCCTCGGGGCACGCCTCGATAAACGTGCTGACCGCCAGCACGGCCAGGGCCAGCATGTCGAGCTCGCCCATCAGCGGCACCCAGGCCGGGAGATCGATCGGGCTCACGATCAGCACCAGGGCGCCAAGCAGCACCGCCTTGGGGGCGGCCGGCACCCGCTTGTCGCGCAGCAGGCAGTAGGCAAGCTTGCCATGCCTCGGCACGTCGACCAGCAGCTCTTTGGCACGCGAAAGTATCGGATGCATGGGGGCCGCAACAGCCTAACGCGTTTCGGGCGCCAAAGTCAGCCTACTTAACTTAGCCTTGCGGCCATGGCAGCCGTGGTCAGCGGCGAGCGAGAGCCGGCCCACTACGGAAACCTCCAGCACACGGCGCTGAGCGCCTTCTGGTTCGGCATGAACTTCCTGTGGATACCCCTGACCACAGTACTCATCCAGGCCCAGGTGGACGAGGTGGTTCCAAAAGGCTCTCAGAACACCGCGATCGGCGTCGCGCTCGGCCTGGGCGGAGTGCTCGCCATGGCCGTGCCGCCGCTGGTCGGCGCCTGGTCAGACCGTCTGAACACTCGCTTTGGGCGTCGGCGCCCGATCATGGTCGCGGGCACCCTGCTCACCATCCCTGGCCTGCTCATCCTGATGGCGGCCAACAACTACCCCGAGATCGTGATCGGCTACGCCATCATCCAGTTCTTTTTCAACGCCGCCGGAGCCGCGTACGCCGGCATCATCCCCGACGTCGTCCCTGC
>PLYD01000115.1:19401-56533 GCA_003151665.1 Candidatus Dormiibacterota bacterium | reverse complement strand
CGACGCCGTTGCCTCCGGCTCGGAGCTAGAACCACCGCTTCCTCCAGAGGACTTCCACCTCCTAGTGATTGCCCATGCCGGGCGTACATAAAAAAGGGGCAGCCAGTGGCTGCCCCTTTGACGAAAGTTAGTTTGCTTAGGCCTTGTGGGCCATCGTGTTGCTCGAGCTCATCCAGAGCTGCGCCTTGTTCGGGTACAGCACCAGAAGAAGCACTGCGACGATGATCGCGATCAGCACCGGGACGATGTCAAAACGAGAAACGGTGATCTGGTTGAAGATCTGGTAGATGACCTCGAGGATCGCGTAGAGAATCAAGGCTCGCACCCAGCTCACGTTTCCCTCGGGGTCGAAGCCGGCGATCATGATGCCCGCGCCGAACGCGATCCCGGCCACCGATGCCGAAACTCCAGCCCAGGTGTCAAACGCGAAAAAGGTGCTACCAATGAAGCCCAGCCCTGAGCCCATCACTATCAATACGCCCATAAGCCACATCAAGAGCTTCAACGCCAGCGGGTTCCATTTAGCCACTAAACAAATTCCTCCATGACCGCATCTTTGTAAATCGGATGGTTTAACGGCGGTCTTTGTGAGAACTTGTACCTTGTTTGCCGCTTTCTTGCAAGGTTGATCACGCGATTGGTACCCCCCCGCGCCACACTCGGCGCGGCTTGAGACCGTAAGCCCAGGCGAAAGCGCCCTCGTGATCGGCCTCCCAGAGCACGAGATCGGCCAGCATCGACGGAGCGATTGCACCCCGATCCGAGCGCGAGATTGACAGGGCGCCGCCGACCGTCGCGGCGATCAGCGCCTGCTCCGCGGACATTTTGAAAACACCCACCGCCATGGCAACAACGAGGCTCATGCTCGTGATGCCGCTCGTCCCCGGGTTGTGGTCGGTGCCGAGCGCGATCGCCGCGCCGGCCGCCATGAGCTCCTTGACCGGGGGCAGCTTCCCGATGGAGAGTGCGGTGCCCGGCGCCAGGGTCGCGACGACGCCCGCCCGCGCCAGGGCGACGGCATCGCTGCGATTGGCGCACAGAAGATGGTCGGCCGATACAGCGTGCAGCTCGGCCGCCAGGCGTGAGCCTCCGGTGCGGGCAAGCTCATCGGCGTGGATTCGCGGGATGAGCTTCGCCTCGATCGCGGCTTTCAGGATATGGCGCGATTGGTCGACGCTGAAGTACCCCTGGTCGCAGAACACATCGCAGAAACGCGCCCCTGCCTGATGCGCGTCGGGGCACCAGCCGGCCACCTCCTTGGTGTACTTGCCCAGCTTGGCGCCGCGGTCCGGCGGTAAAGCGTGGGCGGCGAGGAAGGTGACCTCGATGCGCGGCAGATCCGGCCGCTGGCCCAGCCGGCTCAGGATGCGGGTCGATTCCAGCTCGCCCTCCCGCTCCAGGTGATATCCGGTCTTGGCCTCGACCGTGGTCGCCCCGCCTTCAAACCACCGCTTGAGTCGCACTGCAGTCGCGTCCGCGAGCCCTTGTGGAGACGTCTCGCGCGTCGCCTTCACCGTGGCGACGATGCCTCCGCCCGCCTTGGCGACGTCGGAGTACGAGGCGCCCGCGGTCCGCATGGCCACCTCAGCCATGCGATTGCCGGCGTAGACGGGGTGGGTGTGCGCGTCGATCAATCCGGCGGTGACGAGGCCGCCGCCGCAATCCTCGTCCTCGCTCACGTAGCCCAACAGGTCGAGAGGCTCGTCCCCCTCTCGCCCGCACCAGGCAATGCGCTCGTCATCGACGATCACCGAGGCCTTCTCTACGACCCCGGCCTGGGTGCCGGTGAACAGCCTCCCGATTCCCGTCAGGCGCCTCATCTCGCAACCACGGTTTTGCCACCGGCGACGACGTTGCTCACGTCGGCCGCCGAGCGACAGAAAATCAGGTAGCCGAGGTCGAGGTCCTTATTTGCCGAGTCGCGCGGCGGGTCGATCGTGATGAAGTCCGCCGGCATCCCCGCTGTCAGCTCGCCACCCTCCCATCCCAATGCACGCATGCCGTTGATAGTCGCGGCTCGAAACAGGTCAATGGGCTGGTGATGGATACGGCGTCCCGTCGCTCGTCGCTGGTCCAGCTCGAGCCCTCGTGCCTCCTCGATCATGTCGATCACCGCATTGGAGTCGCTGCCGACGCAAATCGGGCTGCCCGCGCCGGCCAGCCGCCCGAGCGGGCCGACACGGTCCCCAAGATCGCGCTCGCTCGTCGTACACCCGACCACCGATACCTTGTGCCGGCCGAGCAATGCGGTGTCTGCGTCATCGACATGGATGGCGTGGACCGCGGTCAGATCCGGACCCAGGATTCGCTCGCGTTCCAGGAGCTGCGCCGGCGTGCAACCCTCGATCGCAATGCACTCATCCACCTCAGCCGGCTGTTCGGCCAGATGGATATGCAGCGGCGCTTTGCGCTTGCGCGCCCACGCGGCGACAACTCGCATCGAGGGTGGATCGACGGCGCGGACGCTGTGGATCGCCGCCCCAACCCGCACGCCCTCGCGGTCCGACAACGCATCCATTCGCGCCGCCCAGCCTCCGGCATCGCCGTCGGAGAACGACCTCTGCGCTCCCTCGAGCGGACGCCCGTCCACGCCGCCCTGCAGGTAGCACGCGTCAATCAGTGTGAGGCGGATCCCCTCGTCCGTCGCCGCCTGCATGACCGCCTCCCCCAGCTGATTTCCAAGAGCGTGCAGGTAGTGGAACTCGCCCACGGCGGTTATCCCTGCGTGGAGCATCTCGCGAAAGACCCGGCGACAATGTTCCAGGTAGCTTGCGTGGGTCCAGCCCTCGGCTGCCCGGTACATCTGCTGGCGCCACTCCCAGAAATCTCCGCCACCGGATTCGGAGGCTCCCCGCAGAACGTGCTGGAAGGCGTGGCTGTGGACATCGGCGAGGCCGGGGATCGTCCAACCGCGCAGCAGGGTGGCGCCGGCCGGCGCTTTCACGCCTTCGGTCACCCTCTCGATGCGTCCGTGCTCGACCTCGATCACAACGTTCTCGGCTCGATGGCCGAGCCAGGCCTGGTCGGCGTGCCAGCTGCCTGAGCCGTTCAAGCCTTCATGGGGATGTGGACGCCGCGCTCGTTCGCCACGTCGATCGCGCGCTGGTATCCGGCATCGGCGTGCCGCATCACACCCGTGCCCGGGTCGTTGGTCAGCACTCGCTGCAGCTTTCGCGCCGCCTCGTCAGTGCCATCCGCCACCACGACCATCCCCGCGTGAATCGAGCGCCCGATCCCGACTCCGCCACCATGGTGCACGCTGACCCATGAGGCTCCACTCGAAGTGTTGAGCAGTGCATTGAGGATCGGCCAGTCTGCGATCGCGTCCGAGCCGTCGAGCATCGCCTCCGTCTCGCGGTAAGGCGACGCGACCGAGCCGGAATCGAGGTGATCGCGACCGATCACGATCGGCGCTTTGACGGCGCCTGACCTGACCAGCTCGTTGAACCGCAGGCCGGCGCGGGCCCGCTCTCCATACCCCAGCCAGCAGATGCGCGCCGGCAGGCCCTGGAAGGCGACCCGCTCGCCCGCCGCCTTGATCCAGCGCACCAGCGGCGCATTGTCGGAGAACTCTTCGACCATGGCCCGATCAGTGGCCGCGATGTCTGCGGGGTCTCCCGACAGCGCGACCCACCTGAACGGACCNNAGGCTGTTGCCGTAATCGAACACCTCGGCACCGCGATCTAGAAACGCGACCATCGCGTCGACGTGGCGCGCCATGCTCTCCCGAGCGCGCTTCACATACTCGGCGGGGTTGTCGAGCCGCAGCTCCTGCGCATCCTCGGGGCTCAAGCCCGCAGGGATGTAGCTCAACGGGTCGTGCGCGGGGGTCTGGTCCGTGACGATGTCCACCGCAAAACCACGCGCGGCCAGCGCCGGCAATATCTCGGCCGCATTGCCATGTAGCCCGATCGACAGCGCTCGCTTTGCAGCCTTGGCCTCGGTCGCCAGCCGCAATGCATGCTCGACGTCATCAGCACGAACGTCGAGATAGCGATGCTCGATGCGCCGTCTGATGCGGTCGTCGTCCGCATCTACGCAGATCGCGACGCCCCCGTTCAGCGTGACCGCCAGGGGCTGGGCCCCACCCATGCCGCCCAGGCCCGCGGTCAGCGTGATGGTCCCGGCGAGCGAGCCGTTGAACCGCTTGCGCGCAATCGCGGCAAACGTTTCGTACGTGCCCTGCAGGATGCCCTGGGTCCCGATGTAGATCCACGACCCCGCGGTCATCTGGCCGTACATGGTCAAGCCGAGCGCCTCGAGGCGCCTGAACTCGTCCCACGTCGCCCACTCAGGCACCAGCATCGAGTTGGAGATGAGCACCCTTGGCGCCCATTCGTGCGTGTCGAAAACCCCGACCGGCTTCCCGGACTGCACCAGCAGGGTCTGGTCGCCTTTCAAGACCTTGAGCTCGCGAACTATTGCGTCGAACGCCTCCCACGATCGAGCGGCACGTCCGGTGCCCCCGTAGACGACGAGGTCCTCCGGTCGCTCCGCGACCTCGGGGTCGAGGTTGTTCATAAGCATGCGCATCGCGGCTTCCTGCGACCACCCCAGGCAGCTGAGCTCCGCGCCGCGAGGCGCGTGGATCGTATGCGTCACCGCAGCTTGCCGGTCACGGCCTCCGCCGCCGCGACCACTGCGCCGCTGCGGATGAGCGCCTCGGCCGCGGCCAGGTCTGGAGCGAGATAGCGATCGGGCCCAGGTCCGCCGACATGCTTCCGCACGAGGTCGCGAACCGCGGCGGTGGCCGGGGCCGGCTTCAGTGGCGCCCGCAGGTCGAGGGCGCGCGCCGACGCCGTGAGCTCGATCGCCAGGATGTGAGTGAGATTGTCGATGACCGTGCGCAGCTTCAGCGCTGCGCCCCATCCCATCGAGACGTGGTCCTCCTGCATCCCCGAGGTGGGAATGGAGTCGACGCTTGCGGGCGCTGCCAGCCGCCGATTCTCTGCCACCAGTGCAGCGGCGGTGTACTGCGCGACCATCAGCCCAGAGTTCACCCCAGGCTCCTCCGCCAGGAATGGCGGCAGACCTTCGGAGCGATGCGGGTCAAGCAGGCGATCGAGCCGGCGCTCGGAGATCGCGCCAACCTCGGCGGCCGCGATGGCCAGGAAGTCGGCGGCGAACGCCAGGGGCTCGCCGTGGAAGTTGCCGGTGGACTCGACCTCGCCGCTCTCGAGCACCACAGGGTTGTCGACCACCGACGCCAGCTCGACCGCGGCCGTGCGGCGCGCGAAGTCGAGCGTGTCGCGCGCAGCACCGGCGACCTGCGGGCTGCAGCGAACCGAGTACGAATCCTGGACCGCGTGCTGCGAGTGCCTGTGTGAGGCGACGATGCCCGACCCGCGAAGCATCTGGATCAAGTTGGCCGCGCTCGCGACCTGGCCCGCATGCGGGCGTATCTCGTGCAGCTGTTTCTGGAAAGTCCTGTCGGTGCCCATCAGAGCCTCGGCCGACATCGCAGCGGTGATGTCCGCGATGCGGAAGCATCGCTCCGCATCTGCGCAGGCGAGCGCGAGCATGCCCAGCATCCCATCGGTGCCGTTGATGAGCGACAGCCCCTCCTTGGTCTCGAGCTTCAACGGTTTGACTTTGGCCGCCTTCAGCGCCTCGAGCGCGGGGCGCGTCACGCCTCCCGCATCCACCACCTCTCCCTCGCCGACCAGCGCCAGCGCGATGTGGGCGAGCGGGGCGAGGTCCCCGCTGCAACCGACGGACCCATGCCGTGGCACGACAGGGGTGATCTTTGCGTTCAGCAAGGCGATGAGGGCCTCGGCGACAGCGGGCCTGACACCCGAAAGGCCCATCGAGAGCGTTCGAGCGCGCAAGAGCATCGTCGCACGCACCACTTCGTCATCGACGGGCGGGCCCATACCTGCAGCGTGAGAGCGGATGAGCGCCAGCTGCAGCTCCGGCTGGCGCAAGGGTGGGACTCGCGTCCCGGCCAACGCTCCGAAACCGGTCGAGACCCCGTAAACCGGCTCGCGCGACGAGGCGGCCTTCTCGACCAGCATCCGGCTTCGGTCCATCTTGGCCCTTGCGGCAGGCGCCAGCGCTACCGCCTCGCCATGACGAGCCACAGCCACGACCTGCTCCTCCCCCACGCCCGTACCACGCAGCGTGACCGTCATTGCCGCTTTCTCCCTCTTCCCTTCAGGGGAGAGGGGCGTTGGCTCGGTACCACGTTCTTCAAAGCCTCTCTCTTGCTCAGGCCGCTCAACCTCGCCTCATTCGCAGCCACGTAGCGTGCCACCTCCTCGGGTTCCGTCCATGCATATGACCTCAGCGCCCAGCCGATGGCCTTGCGGATGAAGAAGTTGCGATCCGCAAGGTTGGGCTCGATGTTGGCATACAGCAGGTCTCGGTCGGTGTCCTTCTTGAACGAGACCTGACAGATGATCGAGACGCGCCGCTTCCACATGTCCTTGTCAGTGCTCCACGCACGCATCGCGGGCCGCATCTGCTCAGGATGCGCCCGAAGCAGGTTGCCGACGTGCTGTGCGACCTCGTCGACGTAATCCCACCAAGCCCCCGTGCTGATGAGCTCCTCGTACAAAGGCAGTACATCTGGCGACTTGCAATCCCGGTGACGCCTATCTGCCAAAAGCGCAATCGCTGCGTAGCGCTCCTCGCGATAGCGCGCTCCGCGCCAGAGCTCGAGGACGGCCGCGCGCCACTCTTCGCACGTGGCGAGCGGGTGGGCCGCAAAGATGCGCTTGGAGATCGCGCGCATGTCTGGCGCGTTAATGCCTCGAAACGGCATCTCCGACTTCATGTAAGCCTGCATCCGCGGAGCGCGCTCTGGGTCGGCCGCCGCAACAAGGGCCGCGCGCATCGCCGTCCCCAACTCGGTCACGGCGCAGGGATGTAGCGAGCACCGACCGGCGAGCCGTCCTCGACCTCCACGGCCCAGGTCGATCCTTTGTCGAACGCGGCCTGCGAGGACTTGACGATTCGGCGTCTGACCAGGTCGTCGACCAGCTCCATGATCACGTCCGCGTGTGTGCACAGCACCGTGTCGTCAAGGTCGGGGTCCTCGATGAATCGATACGCCCCCTTCAACCTGGCGCCCTCGGCCAGATGGCGAGTCTCCTGGACCTTGAGCTTCCGGGCCTTGGCGAGCGGCTCGACCGTCTGCACGCAACGAAGGTACGGACTCGACCACACCGCCGTGATCGGATACGGCCCCATGAGCGAAACCAGCTCGTCTGCCTGCTTGCGCCCGCTCTTGCTCAAAGGACGCTCGCGGTCGTTGCCCTCCCATGGTGTCCGACTCCCCGCCTTGGCGTGCCGGACGAAGTAGAGCGTAGGCATCAGCTCGTCGGCATCCAGTCGCGCAGGTTCTTGCGGTCCAGGGCTTTCCAGATCTTCGGCCACTTCTTGCGTGCGTCCTCGGCGGCGACGTGCTCCATCGCGATGAGCTCGCCCGCGACGAACGCGCGACGCCCGCCGATGCGCGTGCCACGCAGCCACGACTGCGCGGTGACGCTGTCCTGGTGCTCGCCCAGGATCGTCTGGAGCTTGGCGGCGTTGCGGGCAAACACTCCAGCGCCCGCGCCGACCACCGGCGCGACAGCCTCGGCCGCATATCGAGCACGCTTGGCCAGGATGCGGATCCGGTGGAGCTCCGCGTCCGCGGGCGAATCCGGCAGGTGCCGGACGGCAGACCGCAGGCGACGCCACGGGTCCGTGGCCAGCTTGGGCAGCACAGAACTGGCAGGCTGATCGGCTTCGGGCAATGCGGCAGGCGCCTGCGCGGCGCTAACCAACCGCTCCAGCAAATCGACGTAGCGAGTCGAGTCGAGGTCCGTAAGCAGCTTCTTCCGGAGGCCTTCGATGTCCACCTCGAGCAGATGCAGAACCCCGAGCGCGGAGCGCAAGTCGTTGGCCGGGAGCGACCTCGCCCGCTCGCGAAGCCTCTCGAGCAGTACCTCCTGGTCGCGCACGGCCCCCAGGCTCAGGGCAATCCATCCCAGCTCGGATCGCAGTTGATCGGTCCACTCCTGGTCGAGCAGCGGACCGAATGTCCGGAGGTGCGACCTCAGCTTGCGCGTCGCAACACGAGCCTGGTGCACCGCCTCCGGATCGGTGCTCGTGCGTACCAGCGGGTCGTGATAGAGAAGAGCTGCGACCGACTGGGCGATAACGCTTCGGATTACCTCCCGCGCCGGCGATTCCGCTTCAACGACCAACGGCGCCACCTCCGGCGGCTCCATGGCGCGCGGCCCCAGGGCTCTCACGTGCTTGGGAGTCGGGTCGGGCGCGCCGGCGCCCGCGCCGCGCAGCCGGGCTACCAACGGGGCCACGATGCCGTCGGCATCGCCAGTCACCTCGACCTCGATCTCGCGGAACCGCGCCGCCACGCGGCGGCCGTCGCGCACGGACACCTCGTCGTCGACAACTTCGGCAAGGCGAGCGCCCGAAGCATCGAGCAGGCGGACCCGGCGGCGCACGGTCGAAAGACGAGCAACAGGGACGAGCTCGGCGGTGCGCACGTAGGCGCGCACCACGGCCACCGCCGCCGCCGGCGGCTTCTTCGCCCCGCCCTGGAAGGTGAGCTCGTCGCGCTCCAGCAGCTGTGCGACCGCCTTGCCGTCGGTTGAGGTGTGGATCGGCGGCAGCTTCAAAGTCCAGCCCTCGCCGGCGCGATGGCGGAGTGAGACGCCCCAGCGCGCCAGCCGGAGATCGGCGGTGTCGTAGTAGACAGTTTCGAGGCGCACCGCCTCAGGCGCCGTGATGGTCACGCCCTCCACGACCCCGTTCAGGTCGGGGAGGTGAAACGCGGGTCCTGCCCCGAGCTTTACCTCACGCTCGAGCATGCGGGACGGTGGTGACGACCCCGTTGACGACGCCGTTCGCGACGCCGTTGACCCCGTTGCCGCGAGCGCTTTCGAGCGCCAGCTCCTGGAAACGCTTCTGGGAGTTCAGCCCGTGGATGTTGGGCACGCGATGCCACACGCCGTCTGGACCCAGGCTCCAGGCCAGGACGTCGTCAGCAAGCAATATCTCGAAGATCTGCGACAGCCGCTGAGAAAGCTTGGGGTCGGTAACCGGCACCACCGCCTCGACGCGGCGGTCGAGGTTGCGCGGCATCAGGTCCGAGGACCCGAGGTAGTACTCAGGCTGCGCGCCACCGAACGCGAAGATCCGGGAGTGCTCGAGGAACCGGCCGACGATGGACCGAACCCTGATGCGCTCCGACAATCCGGGGACACCCGGCCGCAGCGAGCACATGCTGCGCACGATCAGGTCGATCTGCGCGCCCGCCTGAGACGCCGCATAGAGCGAATCGATCATCTCAGGGTCGACAAGGTTGTTGACCTTGATGACGATGCGGCCGCCGACCACAGCCTGGCCTTCAATCAGCTGCTTGATCCCGGTGCGCAAGCTGGTGGGAGCAACGAGCAGCTTGCGGTAGCGGTGCTGCCTGCTGTAGCCAGTCAGCAGGTTGAAGAGCTCCGTCACGTCCGCGCCCAGGTCGGCGTCCGCCGACAACAGGCTCACGTCCTCGTACAGATGAGCGGTGCTCGGGTTGTAGTTGCCGGTGCCGACGTGGAGGTAGTGCTGGATGTGCCTGCCCTCGCGCCGGACCACAAGCGTCACCTTGGCGTGAGTCTTGAGACCGACCAGTCCGTATACGACGTGAACGTTGGCCTCTTCGAGTGCGCGCGCCCATGCGATGTTCGCCTGCTCGTCGCCCCGCGCTTTCAGCTCGACCAGAGCCACCACCTGCTTGCCGGACTCCGCCGCGCGAATGAGTGCCCTCACGATTGGGCTGGCAGGACCCGATGTGCGATAGAGGGTCTGCTTGATGGCCAGCACGTTGGGATCGCTTGCGGCGTGATCGATGAAAGCCTCGACCGAGGTCGCGAACGAGTCATAGGGGTGGTGTGCCAGGAGGTCGCCTGAGCGCAGCACCGCAAACAGGTCGGGGACCTCAGCGCCAAGACCGCGGAGTCGAGGTTGGGTGGTCGGGGTCCAGGGCTCTTCCTTCAGGTCGGGCCGGTCGAGGTGAGACAACGCGGACAGGCTGCCGAGATCGAGCAAGCCCTTCGCCTGATAGACGTCGGTGGGTTGCAGCTCCAGCTCACGCGTCAGCAGCTCGAGGACCTCGGGCGACATTCCGGGATCGACCTCCAGGCGCACAACACGCGCGTGGCGCCGGCGCCGGCGCAGCTCGGTCTGGATGGCGGCGAGCAAGTCCTCGGCGTCGCTGTCGATCTCGTCGAGGTCGCCATCGCGGGTCACGCGGAACGGATGGTGTGCGACCACCTCCATGCCTGGGAACAGCGATTGCAGGTGCAGCGCGATCACGTCCTCCAGCGGCACGTAGCGCTGGCCTTCGACGAGCGCGATGAAACGAGGCAGCACCGGCGGGACTTTGACGCGGGCGAAGCGCTGTTGATGTCGCTGTGGGTCGCGAACCATGACCGCCAGGTTCAACGAGAGATGCGAGATATAAGGGAAGGGATGGCCCGGATCGACGGCCAGCGGGGTCAGCACCGGAAAGATCTGCTGACGGAACACCGAATGGAGCTGGCTCAGCTCTTTCTTGGTGACCTCGTTGGCGCGCACGATCACGATGCCCGCTTGCGCCAGGTCCGGGACGAGCTGGTCGTTGAAGAGCGAAACCTGGCGCTCCACCAGCTCCTCGACCCGAGAGCGGATCGCTCTCAGCTGCTCGAGCGGCGACATCCCGTCGGGTGATGCGGCGGCGACGGCCGCCAGCACTTGTTCTTTGAGGCCCGCCACCCGGACCTGGAAGAAATCGTCGAGGTTCTGGCTGAAGATCGCAAGGAAGCGGACCCGCTCCAGAAGGGAGACCTTGGGGTCCTCCGCCATGTCCAGGACGCGCTCGTCGAAGTCCAGCCGGGACAGCTCGCGGTTGAGGTACCGGGGCGCCTCCGGAACCGGATTTGGGCCTGTTTGATCCGAGTCCGGCTGGACCCCCACCACCATGTACCGAACATTAGCGGTTGGCGACCGGGGGTAGGTTGTCGGCCGGTTAACAGGGGGCGGCTGACCGATCCTGCGGCTCGGTCAGCCGGGCGCAAAAGCGCCTGCATGCTAGCGATAACCTTGCGGCCAAGCTCGGCGGCGCCGACGACCTGTAGCCGGGCTACAGAAGCCGGTCTGGCTACTGGGGGAGAGTGCTAGAGGACAGCCAGGCGCCGGAGTCAGGCGGGAGGGTCAGCTTTCCGTTGCGGTGCCTCACCAGAGGGTGGCTGCCAATCAGAAGGCGCCCGCGGACGGCGATCTCAACCGGGCCGGCCAGGAAGTTGACCGCGACGCTCAACCGACCGTGCTCGTAAACCAGTGCTCCCTCTGGAGCAGGACACGACTTGAGGCGGTTTGGCAGCAGGCCCGCCAACCGCCGCCTCAGGGCGAGCACTCGCTTGTAAAAGACGAGCATTGAGTCGGCCGAACCGGCCTGGGCATCGACGGCGAGACTGTCCCAGCCGGCTGGCAGGGGCAGCCAGGGAGCGGCTTTGGAAAAGCCCGCGTTCGGTTGTCCTTTGTGCCAGGGCATCGGCACGCGGCACCCGTCCCGACCCGCCTGCTTGCCTCCACTGTGAGCGAAGATCGGATCCTGGCGCTGCTTCGGCGGGACGTTGGCCTCCTCGAGGCCCAGCTCCTCGCCTTGATAAAGGAACACCTGACCCGTTGGCGAAGTAATAACGCGCGCGGTGCGGATCGTTTGGTGCTGAGAGAGCCGCCTGGAACCATGGGTGCTGGTCCGAGGTGTGATTGGGAACGAGGTCGACCAGGACCTTCAGGCGAAGCCTGTGGGCCTCCTCGATGAGGTGGGAGAAATCTGCCAGGGTCCCGTACTCGGGATTGACGTCGCAGTGATCGGCGACGTCGTACCCATGATCCTTCTGCGGCGAGGGATAGAAGGGCGTGATCCAGATCGCGTCGACTCCGAGGTCTTTGACGTAACCGAGCCTGGAGGAGATGCCGGGCAGGTCGCCGATCCCGTCGTCGTTCGAGTCGGCGAAGCTCCGTACGTAGATCTCATAGAAGACGGCGCCCATCCACCAAGGGCGCGTCAACGCCTCGCCACCCTGGCCGCTGAGATCTTTGCGCCGCAATCCGCCAAAACTATGCAGGAGTACTGTTCCGGGTTGCACCCGGCCGGGGTGCTCGGGCCGGGCTACGTACCCGGCCCGAGAGATTGCTTATCCGAGGGCTGCCACAACGTTGGAGAAAACATTGACGATCTGGTTCCCCATGGTTAGAAGAATCACGATGACCACGATCGAAACGAGAACCAGGATCAGCGCGTACTCGACCATCCCCTGGCCACGCTGACCGCCTTTTGCAGATCCCACTTTCCTGACACTCACGACACTCCACCTCCTTTGGCCCTGACGGGCCGATCTCCGCACGATGTTCAACGATTGGCAAGCTATTTGCTCACCATTAGCGAAGATAGTTTTTGTAATGGATTCCATTAGCATTGCTGCTGCATAGGAAGTGAGCAGATTCCAGTTCACGCTCGAGCAGCTTCGGACCTTCGTGGCGGTGGCCGAAACCGAGCATGTGTCGAAGGCTGCGGCATCCCTCTTTCTCACCCAGGGCGCTGTCACCCAGCAATTGAGGCACTTCGAGGAGGCACTCGGCCTCCAGCTCATGGAGCGGGCCGGGCGGGGCGTTCGATTGACCGACGCCGGAAAGGCGCTGGCCACCGCATGCAAGGCGGCGCTCCGGGCGGTCGAAACCGTGAAAGACACCGCCCGTTCGATGAAGGCGCTCGAGTCAGGCTCGCTGGACCTTGGCGCGAGCCCAACCTGCGCGAGCTATTACCTGCCTTCTCGCCTATCCGCTTTTTGCGCGCGATACCCCGCGGTGAAGCTGGCAGTCACCGTCGAGTCGTCGGCCGCGATCGGCGCTCAGGTGCTGGCGGGCGCGCTTGACTGCGCGGTCATCGAAGCAGAGCCCCCGCCGGAGCTCGTCGCCGTCGTTCTCGCTCGTGACGAGCTTGTCCTGGTCGCCCACGTGGACCACCCGCTGTCGCGCTTAGGACACGTGACTCCCGCCCACCTCGAAAAGTACAGGTTCCTCGGCCGCGGTCCCGGATGGGCGGGCGAACAGAACGTCCGCCAGATGGTGGGTCGGGCCTACGACCATTCCGAGATCCTCAACCTCGGCCACCCGGAGTACGTGCGGGCTGCCGCGATCGCCGGACTCGGCTATGCCGTGCTCTCAGCCCTCGCGGTGGAGGCGGACCTCGCGGCCGGAGTCCTCAAACGGCTGCCTGGGCCGTCCACATTCCGGGAGATCAGCGCGATCAGGCGCCGATCAGAAGGCGGGCCGACGCTCGAAGAGTTCTGGCGCCACCTGACAGGCGACAGGCGACAAGCTTCCTAGCTACGCGTTTGTTTTCAGCCAGTCGTTGAGGGGTTTCGCGTCGGCAAAGACCTTGACGACATGCTTGCGCGCGGTGCTGCTTCCGAGCCATGGATGCAGCCCAAAGTTCTTGTAGATGTAGAGGATCTTGTGGCGCAGCAAGCGAGCCCTTGGGTGGTCTTGCGGGAGGCCGGCCGGAACTCTCTTCAGGGCCTCGCCGCCGATTCCGTAACCGGCCTTTTCCAGCTTGGCGACGATCGTGGCCAGCAGGGCGCCCGTGGCGTCAGCCGCCACCCTCTTCCGGTATTTGGTGAGCTGTTGCGGGGTCAGCTCGTAACGCCCCGCGGCGACGGTGAGGCCGCGCGCGTCCAGCGATATGTAGCCGCCATGGCCGTTCATGCCGGCGGTGGCCGCGATGTTCGTCTTGTAGGGCGACTTGTCTTTCGAGAAGCGAATGTCGCGATTGGCTCGAAAGACCTTGCCTTCGCCATACTCGCCGGCCAGCGATTCGACTAGCGCGACCATTGGACCCTTGACCGCTGCCTCGTAGGTTTTGCGATTGGCCTCGAAATAGCGCTTCGAGTTGTCCAGCTCGAGCCCGATGAAGAATGGCTGAAACTCCTCGGGCCAGCCGCGAAACACGGCTGTCATTCGAAGGCCGCCAGGTCTTTGCGTTCTGCCGCCCACATCTCGTTGAACAGGTTCTCGATCTCTTCCAGCGAGCACACCGCCGCCGTCAGCGGATCCAGCATCAACGCGTACATCGCCTTCTGTCGATCGCGCTCGAGCAGAGCCTCCACCACGAGCTCGTGCACCGCCATGTGTGAGCGGTTGAGCGCGGCCAGCTGCTCCGGGAGGTTGCCGAACTTCACGGGGCGGATGCCGTCCGGCCCCACCGTGCATTCGACCTCGACGCAGCCGTCGGGCAGGTTCTCGATACTTCCGGCGTTGACGACATTTCCGTGGATGCTGGTCGGACGTCCGTGCTCCATCGCCTCCATGATGTGGGACGCATACTCGTAGCTCCGCTGCATCGGGATCTCGGTCTCGCCTCGCAGCATCGAATGGATCCGCTCGTCGTTGTCCTTGCGCCAGTCCGGCCAGTTGTTCGCGTAGAAGCCGCTCTCTCCGAGGTAGCCCGGCCGCGCGTACTTCTTCACGAGATCGGGCCGCTTCCGGAAGTACGGGACGTACTCGGAGAAGTGACCGCTTGACTCCGTCACGAACGCGCCCATACGCAGCATCACCTCGAAACGGACCGGGTCCCGCTCGTAGTACTCGGGCTGCGCCGCACGCTCGCGCAGAAGCGGGTACATGTCCTTGCCGTGCCGTTCGAGCTTGGTGAACCAGGCGTTGTGATTGATACCGGCGCACCGCCAGGTCAGCTCGTCATACGGCGCGTCGAGGAACTCGGCGAGGAGCCTGGAGGTGCCCTGCACGCTGTGACAGAGGCCCACGATCTGCAAGCCAGTCGCTCGGTTGGCCGCGAGCGTGAGGATCGACATCGGGTTCGTGTAGTTGAGGACGACCGCGCGCGGAGCGACCCGCTCCACGTCGGCCACGATCTCCAGCCATGCGGGCCCGGTTCTCAACGCTTTGAAGATGCCGCCTGGCCCGATCGTATCGCCGATGCATTGGTCGATCCCGTATTTCATCGGGATATCGAAGTCGTGCCGCACGTTCTGCAGGCCGGCGACCTCGATCGAGTTGACCACGTAGTCGGTGCCCTTCAGAACGTCGAGCCGATCGGTCGACGCCTCGACGGTCCAGGCCTTGCCCGACAGCTCGACCAGCCTTTCGGCGATGCGACGCGCAAGATCCAGCCGGTCCGGATCGATATCGACCAGCGCGAAAACTCCGCGGTCGAGACCGTCGACAGCGAGGATGTCGGTCATCACCTGGCGAGCGAACACGGCGCTGCCGGCTCCCACCAACGTCACCTTCGGCATCGCGCCGAAAATTCTAACTCGCGTCTGTTGAGCGCCGGCGCGCGTGGCGACTAGCGCTCTAGCTTCAGGGTCAAGATCTTGAACGGAGACAGCTCCAGGTCGATCTCCCCGTCGTGCAGCGGGACATCTTCCAGCTCCCTCTCCAACAAATCGCAGAGAGTCGCACGGGTGGCGGGCAGGGTCGTTCGCAAGGTGGCCTTGGTTCTGCCGCCCCAGGCTTCATAGAGCCGCACGACGGTCGCATCCGAATCCTCGGCGCGCTTGATGGTCTCGACGATGACCTGGGGCGTATCGACCTCGATCAGCGAACGTCGCTGACCTGCGTTCGCGCTGCCCCGCGCGATTCGCAGTGGCACGTTCAAGTCTTCGGCGGCAGCGATGACTCCGGCCTTACGGAAGTCTCGTGGATGCGGCATGAGCGCGTAGGTGAAGCTATGGCGGCCGCGATCCGCCGTCGGGTCAGGGTGCGTGGGCGCGCGCAGCAAGGAGAGGCGCATCACCGAGCCCCGGATGTCATAGCCGTACTTGCAATCGTTGAGCAGGGCGACGCCGTAACCCGCCTCCCCCAGGTCGGCCCAGCGATGGCCGCACACCTCGAAGCGGGCCTGGTCCCATGACGTGTTCGTGTGGGTGGTTCGCTCGACGTGGCCGAACTGGATCTCGTACGTCGCTCTTGGCGAATGGATCGCGACTGGAAACGCGACCTTCAGCAACTTGTGATCCTCATGCCAGTCGACGTGACATTCAAAGCGAAGGACGCGCGATCCCGCGTCAAGCACCATCTGTTGGGTGAAGCGCGAGCGACCGAACTCCCTTGTAAAGCGCACTGCCCCACGCAGGCCGGACCTTTCAAGCTGGTGCGCCGACAGGTCGACGAGATCGACCCCGTGATCTTGATAGTCAATGTCAATGTCCCAGGCGTCCCAGCGCGCCGGGTTGTCCTCGAAAAGCTGTAAAAGATTGCCTCGGCTCCCCGCGGAGAGCACCTCGCGGTCGGCTGCCTTGTCCCAGATCGACGTGAGCAGGCCCCGCTCGTCCCAAAGCACGCGCAGGAGGTCGTTCTCCATTCGACCGTCTGAGACCGCCACTGTCTGCTCGCGTGTAACGAAAGCAGTGTCCTGCGTAGCCCAACCGCATGGGGGAGCTTCGACGACACCGAATCGATCTCCGAGGTCCACAATCTCGCGTCGCGCGTGTGAATTGACGTTGAACACAACCAGGTCATCGCCGGAACCAACAAGCTTTTCGAGGGCATTGGATGTCACTCGGTCGCCTACACCGGCGACGGCATCGAGGTCGCGCTCGGCGTCTTTATAGACCCAGTCGATGCTCGAGCCGGGAAGGATGTCATGGAACTGGTTGGTGAGCAGCTTTTTCCAGGCTTCGTCGAGCACGTCAGCGGGATAGCCGTCACCAGCAGCGACCGACCACATCTCCGCCTCGCGGAGCGCCTGCTCGGCCCTGCGGTTGAGCAGCTTGGTCCGAGCCTGCGTGGTGTACGTGCCTCGATGCAGCTCGAAGTACAGCTCGCCCACCCAGGTCGTCAGGTCGTGCGATTCGGTTGAAGCCGCTTCGAAGAAGTCGGCCGCGCGCGAAAGCTCGATCCCCGGCGCACCGGGGAGGTGCATGAGCCTGTGCGCCGACTCGATCATGTCGGGATCGGGTCCTCCGCCCCCATCGCCCCGTCCATATAGATAGAGGGATCGCGACGATCGATCGTGGTCCTTGAAATTGGCTGCGCTCCGCACCACCTCACCGGCGCTGAAGTCGCCGTTGTAGGTGTCCGCCGGCGGAAAGTGAGTGAAGATGCGGGTTCCGTCGATGCCTTCCCACATGAAAGTGTGGTGAGCCGGCTTGTTGATCTCGTTCCAGGAAAGCTTCTGGGTCAGGAAGAAGTTCGAGCCCGCCGCGGCAATGAGTTGCGGCAGCGAGGCCGGGTAGCCGAAGACGTCGGGCAGCCACACATCCTTCGGCTCGTAGCCAAACTCCTGCATGAAGAAGCGCTTGCCGTGAAGCAGCTGGCGCACCAGCGACTCGCCCGACGGTAGGTTGCAATCGGGCTCGACCCACATCCCCCCGACGGGCTCCCACTGACCGTTCGCGACCTTCTGCCGAATGCCCTCGTAGATGGATGGGTAGGACTCTTTCATCCAGAGGTACTGCACGGCCTGCGAGCAGGCGAAGCGGTAGTCGGGATACTCGTCCATCAGCGCGAGCTGCGTGGAGAACGACCGAGCGCATTTGCGGCGCGTCTCGCGGATCGGCCAGAGCCATGCCGTGTCGATGTGCGCGTGCCCGACGGCGCTGATGTGGTGGGTCCCGGCGGGCGGCGTCGACATCAGGCCGGCCAGGAATGCAGGGTCGTCCGTCTCGGCAAAGCGATCCAGCGCCTCGAGAATGTCGCGGCGCCAGTCTCCATCAGGGAGCACCTCGGCAAGCTCGAGGGCAACCTTGAAATCAAGGGCGAGCTTTCGCATTGCCTCGTCTCGGATGCGGAGCTCGGCTGCGCGCAGGATGAACGCTGGGGCCGGCGACTCTCGCAGAGCGATCATCGATGCAGCGGGGTCCGCACCCGACAGGCTTGCGGTCGGGTTGGCCGCCGTGTCCAGGTAGAAATCGACATCTGGGCCCGTGACCGGGAGCCACTGGTGGTTAGGGTCGACCCCACGCCACGGCTGGCCGTCCTTCCAGGCCAGCGCCTCGCACGTGAAACCTGTCGGCGCCAAGAAGCCGAGGTCGAAGAACGCCACCGCCTTTCGGCCCGCCCAAGCGGCAGGAACTGAACCGCGTATGTGGAACCACGTCGTGCTCCAGGGCGGGCCCCAGGCGTCGCCGACTTCGATGGGAGCGAACTCTCCGCGGACCGCGTCGGCGTAGCTGATCGGTTCGCCGCGCACGCAGTAGGAGGTCAGCTCAAGGGGCGCACTCTCTTTGAAGACCTCCGGCTCGAGCCGCGTCTCCAGGATCGTTCGAAGCCGGCGCACTCGCTCCGAATCGCCGCTGAACGCTTCAGCCCGCGACTTGCTGCCCACACCACAGCTAGCATCCCAGGAATCTGGCACGAAATCGCTTGCTCGGGACCTGGCCGCCCAAAAATAGCTCTTGCCTTGGGACCTCAATCTGGAAAACCTCGTCGCTAGCGGCTCATCGCGCGAGCGGAACGGTAGGCGAGTACCGCACTCCTCACGGGATCTTGAGTGCCGATGGCAGCCGAGCATGGCGCAGCTCGACGCGATCGCCGAGCATCGGAACGCCTTCCCGAAGCAGGAGCTCGCGCTTTCGCTTTCCCATCGCGCCACTGCCGTCAGCGCGGACCACGCGATGCCATGGGAGGCGTTCGTGAATGGTGGCAAGTACGTGACCCACCAGGCGGGGCGCTTTCGGATCGATGTCGCCGTAGGTGCGGACAAACCCAGCGGGAATCGCTCGCACCCGTCCGATGATGCGCGCCGTACGCGCGGCGTCACTTCGGGATTCCGCTATTTGGGCTCAAATGGACCCTTAAGATGTGGATAGCGCGATTCGCGCCCATTTGGCGAGATGAAAAATCTGGTCGGGGAGCCGGGACACTATTTGAACTCGTGGCAACGACCCGGACGAACTCTGATGTTTTCGCTGCTTCGTGACCACGAGGCTCGGCTTCGCGCGATGACCGCGATCGTGCGGGCCACCGCGATCTGCGCTCGGAGCTGAGGACTACCCAAGCGTCACGGGCAGGTGCGGCTACGCGTTAGTGATGATCTTTTCGGCCACAGCATCCCTTCCCTGTCGCGGCAGTCGATCCAGATCGAACCCGACCTGATACCCGGCTGTGAAATGGGCGATCTGGTGGCCGAGGTTTCGAGTGTGCCGTCGCCGTTGTTCGCTCCGCCTAATCGAAGGCGCGCTCATTGCCGTGAATTACGGCCTGGTTCCACGCGTCGGAGCCCAAGTCCGCCGAGCTTGGAGTCGAAACGATCGAAGCTGACGACGTCGCGTGCCTGGCTCCTGATCGCAGTCGCGACAAGGTAGGCGTCGGTCCAGTCCATCCCACGCTGGGCATAGAGATCGATGGCCTTCTGAAGCAGGGCTTCGTCGCCAACCTCGATCGCCGGGAGTGCGATCACGGCATCCAGTGCTGCGCTAATGGTCGCCCGGTCTGCCTGGTAAATGGATGACTCGAGCACCCACACGAACTCAGAGACATGCACATCGCTCAGCCTTAACTGTCCTGGTGCCGCAGCCTTCAGGAATGCTGTGGCCGCACTTGCCTGGCCCGCGGGGGTACCAGTGAAGTGGCGAACGAGAACGTTGGTGTCGAGGACCTGTGTCATCGGCGTCGCCGGCGCGCCTGCTCATCACGAGCCAATCGCCGCTCATCGGCCCATTCCTTCGGGACAGCCGTTCGCGGACCTATCGATCCGGCCATGGCAAAGATATCCGGGGCCCGACGAAGCCTTGCCACTGCGAAGTCGGCCTTACCGCCAATCTCAAATACCACCTGATCCCCCCGGCGGAGGTCGAGGGCCTTCCGTACCGCTGCCGGGATCGTGATTTGGCCCTTCGACGTGACCGTAGCTCGCTCTTTCATACCCTTACCTTAGCATGAAGGTAAGGCGCGCGAGGCTATGTAAGGCAATTGGTCGGAGCGACGGAACACTATTTGAACTGTGGCAGCGATCACACAGGTGGCCTGATCGAGCTGCTGAAGACTCTCGAAGCCTGGAACTTCGAAGCTGGTGGCAAAGTGGGATCGCGGCACCCCATCTCACGCAGCGATTTAGCCCGCGATCAGGCTCGCGGCGCAATCGCCATCACGACGACCTGTCCGTGAAGGCCCTGGACTCGCTCTTCAGCCACTACCTGCAAGCCTGAAGCCAAGAGCCGGCCTTGCAGGTCGGCGCGCTCTGGGAACTGGTTGTCAATGGCCATCTCAATGTCCGCAGTTTTGGCCAACTGAAAGTCCGCACCCCAAGGTCACTTCTTCTGGCGCTCACCTCCTCTTGAACGGGCTTCGCGGAGCCTGAAGGACTCGCCCTCGGTGACCACTACGACGCTGTGGTGGAGGAGGCGGTCAATCATCGATGTAGCCGTCGTTGGCTCCGGAAGGAAGCGTCCCCATTGGTCGAAGGGCCAGTGGCTGGCGAGGCCGAGGGCCCGCCGCTCGTAAGCGGCGGCGACGAAGCGGAAGAGGAGTTGCGTGCCGGTGAGGTCAAGTGGTGCAAAGCCGAGTTCATCGAGGACGACCAGGTCGGCGCGCAGAAGGTTGTCGATGACCTTGCCGACGGAGTTGTCGGCGATGCCGCGATAGAGCGTCTCGACGAGGTCGGAGGCGGCGAAGTAGCGGACGCGCAGGCCGGCGTGTACGGCGGTATGACCGAGGCCGACTAGAAGATGCGACTTGCCGGTGCCCGCAGGACCGACGAGGATGACGTTTTCCTTGGCCCTGACCCATTCCAGCGAGACCAGATAGTCGAAGGTTGCCTTGGGGACTGATGAGATCTGGAGCTGGAAGTCTTCGAGGGTCTTGGTGACCGGGAAGCCGGCCACCTTCAGCCGGTTCTGGTAGTTCGATTCATCGCGCGCCGAGATCTCCGCTTCGATGAGCGTGCGCAAGAACTCATCCGGAGCCCAGCGCTGAGTCTTGGCCGTCTGGCAAACCTCCGGTGCGATGGCGCGGACGGTCGATAGTTTGAGGCGGCGCAGACCGGCGACCAGGTCTGGCGCAAGTGGTGGTGCAGTCGTGCTCATCGAATCGCCTCCAGCGAGTAGGCGCTCAGCGGTCTGACCGGCACCTCCGGCAATGCGAGGTTGAGTGCTGCGCCCGCGGGCACCGGGTTGGGTGCCGATGGCCCAGCCTCGAGGATGGAGCGAATGTCGTCTGCCTTGAAGCGTCGGAAGCGAGTCGCCCGCTCCAGCGCCGCCAGCAGCTGCTCACGACTCCAGCTCAACTCCAGGGTCACGATGTCGGCGAGCTCGGCTGCCAATCGCGAGGTGCCGGCCGCAGCAGCGGCGCGCAGAAACGCTTCGGCGGGAGGTCCGAGTGCGATGAACGCGCGCTCGGTTCCGGTGCGAACGCGAATCGCCCGCGCCGGCATCCTGGACTTGCCCTGGTAGTGCTCATCCTTAATAGAGACCTCGCCCGGCGCCATGAGTGGATGCCGTTCAATCTCCCGACCGTCGTACGCGAGCGTCACCTCGTGGTCCTGCACGGTGACCTCGACCTGCTTGCCCACCCAGGCGGTCGGCAGTGAGTAGCGTGCCGAGCCGAAGCGAATCGTTTGCATGCGGTCGACCTTGCGCAGCTCGCCGCGGCAGAGCGCTGGTCGCAGAGACGGCAGCCGCCGCATCAGTGCTCGCTCCTGCGCCAGCCGCTCATCCGGCGTCACCTGCGTCTCGCTGTGGACACGGCTGTTGACCTCCAGACCCCAGAGCTTGGCCTGACGATTGCCGGCCCCGATGTCACCACCGAAGTTGTCTGCAGGCACGACCAGGTCGCGTTGCGCATACCCGCACAGATGCTCGACCACGCCCTTCGATTCAGGGTCCGCGGCTTCACAGAAGTCAGGTCGGAACCCGTAGTGGGCGGCGAAGCGAACGTAGTCGGGGTGCGGCACGACGACGTTGGCGACGACCCCGTTCTTGAGACATGCCATGCGGTCGGTGAGCACCACCGCCGACACCGCGGCCAGCTCATCAAAGCATTCGGCCAACAGGGCGAGGGTCGTCTCCCGCGTTTCGTCGCTGGCGAAGCGCACGAAGCGATATCGCGACCATGCCAACACCGCGCAGAACATGTGCAGGCCGACCGCGATCTTGGTCCAGTCCGCGACCAGGTGCTGGCCCGGGCTCGGCACCCAAGGCCGATAGATTCGTCGCTTCTGCCGCCACTCCGCCTTGACCTTGGCGACCGCGCGACGAAGGTTGCGCGCTGAGCCCTTGTAGCCGGCTGCGCGCGCCGCCGGCATTAACCGCTTGGCCGAGATGCGACCGTCGGTCCTGCGCACTCGCTCCCAGATGACCGACACGACTGCGTCGGTGTTCCGCGACGTCAGACGCGGACGCCGAACCCATGGCCCGCCTGCATCGTGGCGCTCGACCGCGCGCCTGACCGTCTTGTCCGTTACGTTGCACAACCGAGCGGCGGCGCGGTAGCTCCCGAGTTGATGAAATGCATCGATGATGTTCAACTGATCCCTCGTCGTCTTCAATAGGTGGGTCCTCCGGTCGGGTGAGTGGGACTGAAGCAACTCCACTTTGCCCGGTCCGGGGGACCTCCCCGGTGGCTAAATCAGACGGTCGAAGGTGCGGACTTTCGGTGGCCACCACCGCGTACTTTCACATGGCCACGGACACCGGTGAAGCCTCAGCACCCTGCGGATAAGCCCGACGAATCCGGAGGCTACGAATTCGGCGAGCAGCCATCGACCACCCGGCTTCAAGACTCTCGCGACTTCGGCGATGCCGCGGCTCTGGTCGCTCCAGTGGTGAAACGTCATCGTGCTGAAGACGAGGTCAAAAGTCGCGTTGGGAAACGGCAACTCCTCGGCCACCGCCTGCTGAAACCGGATCGCGCCGCCCGGGCTCGACGTTTGCGCCTGCCGCACCATCTCGATTGCTGCGTCGACGCCAACAAGCTTGGCTTTGGGAAACCGACCCTGGGCCAATCCAAGTAACCTCCCGGTGCCACATCCGACGTCGAGGATTGCGCCTGGCTGAGGAACCTGCTCGGCTGCGAGCTTCAAGACCGTCCGCTGGACTGGCTCGAAGATGACCCGCTGCATCCAGTGCCGGTCATAGTCGCTCGCCCAGCGATTGAACCGATCAACGTCATGTCGATGTGCCATTACTTGGCTGCCATCCGGCTCATATCAATCAGCCACAAGTAATACGCTTCCGGCTCGCACTCCAATGTCAGCCGCGAGCGCAGCGCCCGGTTTGGTCTGAAAATTCGACCGGAGTACGGGGGTTCAAATAGGGTCCCGTCTCCCCACGCAAGACCTGCAACCCAAACGGCTAGGACGAGTACGCGAATGCGGACCACCTATGTCAAGAGGTTGTGGAATCGAACTCTGATCGAGCGAATCGAGATCAAGGGTGACCTGCTAGCCGGTAGCGCTAAAGCAGCCATTCGTGGGCCTTTTCTTGGTGGCCAGTTCAAATAAGGGAACTTTGGTCGGGGAGGGGGGATTTGAACCCCCGACCACCTGACCCCCAGTCAGGTGCGCTACCGAGCTGCGCTACTCCCCGATGATCGAATCGATATCGTAGCCGCTCCCCTATTGACGACCGGGACGCCCGCCATATGCGACCAGGCCCCTGTGGGTCGACGCAAATCCTGACTCGCGCAGAACCTCCGCGAGAGGTGATTCCATGACACCAATGCCATCGACGCGCTGCACCTCCACCTTCCCTGCGGCGATGGCGACACCCATCAGTGCTCGCACGTGCTCCGGCCGCACCTCTCCATTGGTGAGAAGCGAGCGCCCGCCTCGCTCGAGATAGAGGACGAGCTCGCCCGCGTCGAGGACGCAATACGCGCCCGCGGCTCGCGCCATGCGGCCATCGCTTCGAGGCCACGGCAAGACCGCGCCATACGCATTGGCAGGGTCGCACGCCGCAAGCGCAATGACTCCCTCATTGGGCTCGCGAAGGGAACGGAGCCGGTCGACCGCACCGGGCAAAGCGAATTGAGAACCGCCAAGGCCTTCAACGAAGTAGCCGCGGCGGATGCGCCCCGATTCCTCCATCGCACGCAGTACCGGATACAGGCCAGTGAAACCGCCCGGCCAGCCCTCGGCAACCACCGCTTCCCTGGTCAGCACACCGTGACGCTGGAGAAGGACGCCCGCTTCGGCGTGCATCCGCTCGGTCGGCGACGTTCCGGAGCCCGTCATCTGGGCGACAAGAGACCATCGGCCTGAGGCCCGGGGTTGTGTGAGGCGCGGCAGGCGGGGGCCACGCGCCGGCCGGCGGGCGGCAGGACCGAGGAGGCGCAGCGGGCCAAAGGTGTCGTTGGTCAGCTCGCCCGACCACACCAGGTCCCACAACGCGTCGAGCATCGCCTCTTCGTCGCCGCCACCGCAAGAGCCGTAAATATCTCGAAAGAAGCTCGCGCCCCGCGCCCGCAGGTGCTCGCGCAGTCGGTTGTGCAGGTCGTCCGCAGGTGGGTCGGCCGGATCGGCAACCAGGCGCGGCGCGTCACCGCGCAAATAGAGCGCGACCTTGCCATCACTGGCGCCCAGCGCGCCACGACCAACCCAGACGACCTCCCCCATCGAGATGAGCTCGTCCAGCAGGCGTGGGTTGTAGTTGGCGACGCGGCCGGCGATGACGTCGCGCTCGATCACCGACGCGGGCAGCGGCAGCCCCTGGAGCTGGAACACCACCTCCAGCAGCCGATCGACTCCCGAAGCCTTGGCGCCGAGGCCGTGCCACGATGGCATGAATCGCGCCAGCACCACCGGCGCCACCGACTCGATCTCGCGACGCAACGCAGCCAGCGACCGGCGCCGCAGCATCCGCAGCACCTCGGGGTGGCAATACTCCCGGCCCTCGGCGGCGCGACGGAATTCGCCCGCGACGACCTCGCCCCGCGATGCAAGCTGGGTCAGAGCCTCCTCGACCGCGGCTGGAGGGAGACCCCACCGCGTGGCGAGGTCCGCCGTGACGAACGGGACGTGGGTGCGTGCCCACCGCCGCGCCAGCGACTCGAGCGGTCGCGGCCCGGGAGCGAGAAACGCCTCGGGCAAGCCCACCGGCAGGCTGGTCCCGAGAGCGGCGCGGTAGCGGCCCGCGTCTTCGGCGGCGATCCAGCGGGCCTCACCAGCCGTCCGCACCACGATGGCGCGCCGCTCGCGCTCCAGGCTGCGCAGCCATTCCTGCGCGATCCCGCGAGCCGACGCTTCGCTATCGCTCAGGTCGCCGAGGCGAACCAGCAGGTCGTGCGCCTCGTCAGGGTCGCGCGGGAAGCGTTCTGGCAGCAGACCCTGGAGCTCAACCTCGACCGCTGCGATCGCATCGGGATCCAGGAGCTCGCGCAGGTCCTCGCTGCCCAGGAGCTCAGCGAGCAGCTCGCGGTCAAGCGTGAGCGCCTGGGCGCGCCGTTCTGCCAGCGGCGAATCGCCCGCGTACATGAACTCCGCCACATAAGAGAAAAGGAGTGAAGACGCGAAGGGCGACGCCCGTTCGGTATCGACAGCCACGACGCGAATCTCGCGCGATCGGATCCCGCGAAGCAGCGTCATCAGCGCGCCCATGTCGAAGTGGTCGGCCATGCATTCGCGCCAGGTCTCCGCGAGGATCGGGAAATCCGGATACTGTCCCGCAACTTTCAAAAGGCTCGCACTGCGCATGCGCTGCTGCCATAACGGCGTGCGCTGTCCAGGACGGCGCCGCGGCAAAAGCAGCGAGCGCGCGGCATTCTCGCGGAAGCGCCCCGCGAACAATGCCGAGCCCGGGAGCTGAGCCTGCACGAGCGCCTCGACCTCCTCGGGGTCGAGCATCAGCTCGTCGAGCGGTGGAGGTGTGTCGACGTCGGGCAGGTGCAGCGCGATTCCGTCATCGGTCCACATAGCGCGCGCATCGATGCCGAGCCTTTCCTGCAGGCGCGACTCGAGCGCGAGGGCCAGCGGCGCGTGCACGCGACCTCCAAGCGGCGTGTGCACGCAAACCCTCCAGTCCCCCACCTCGTCGCGGAACCGCTCGACGACAACAGTTCGGTCGTCGGGCACCGCGCCAGTCGCCGCGGCCTGGTCGGCGAGGTAGGCGAGCAGGTTCTTGATCGCCCGGTGGTCGAACCCGGCGCGAGTCCGCAAACGCTCCGCTGCCTTCGCAGGTTCGAGCGCGCGCAGCTCGCGAACCATCTTGCCCAGCGCAAGGCCCAACTCGACGGGCCGGCTTGGCGCGTCGGCATGCCAGAAAGCCACCTTGCCTGCCTCGCCAGGCGCCGGGGTGACGAGCACCTGCGACTGACCGATCTCAGCGATGCGCCAGGTCGACGCGCCGAGGATGAACGTCTCGCCGACGCGGCTCTCGTAAACCATCTCCTCGTCGAGCTCGCCAACGCGACGCCCGTTGTCGACGAGATTCACGGTGTAGAGCCCGCGGTCGGGAATGGTTCCCGGATTGGTCACCGCGAGCCGTTGCGCGCCGGCGCGGCCGCGAAGCGTGCCGGCCACGCGGTCCCAAACGATGCGCGGACGCAGCTCCGCAAAATCGTCAGAGGGATAGCGGCCGCTGAGCATATCGAGCACGGACTCGAGCGCGAGCGGCCCAAGGTCGCTGTACGGGTAGGCGCGGCGCACCACCGCGGCCAGCTCGTCGACCTGCCACTCGTCCATTGCGCACATCGCCACTATCTGCTGGGCGAGCACGTCGAGCGGCTTGCGCGGCACAGTCGTCGATTCGATGCGCCCCTCGAGCATGCCTTCAACGACGGCAGCGGATTCGAGGAGCCCGCCCCGGAAGTTGGGAATGACGACACCGCGTGACACCTCGCCCACCGAATGACCGGCCCGTCCAACACGCTGGATACCCGCAGCAACGCTGGGCGGCGCCTCCACTTGCAGGACCAGGTCTACGGCGCCCATGTCGATACCGAGCTCGAGAGTGGAGGTCGCGATCAGGCCGCGGATGACGCCGGCCTTGAGCTGGTCCTCGATCAGCAGGCGCTGCTCGCGCGCGATCGAACCGTGGTGAGCGAGCACGAGCTCTTCGCCGGCCAGCTCGTTGACACGCGCCGCCAGTCGCTCGGCCAGGCGCCGGGAATTGACGAAGACGATGGTCGAGCGGTGCTCGCGGATGAGGGCAAGCAGCCGTGGATAGATCGCCGGCCAGATGCTGCCTGCGGGCCGGCCGTTGTCGTCCTCGACCGTGAGCCGAGCCATGTCGTCGACCGGCACCTCGACCGTGACTTCCATCGTCTTGAGCCGCCCCGCGTCGACGATGGCGACCTCGCGGCTCGTTCCGCCCAGGAACCGCGCCACCTCCTCCAGCGGCCGCTGCGTCGCGGAGAGACCGATGCGCTGCGGCTCGACCCTGGTCAGCGCGCATAGGCGCTCGAGGCTCAGAGCCAGGTGGGAACCGCGCTTGGTGGCGGCGAGCGAATGAATCTCGTCGACGATCAGCCACCGAACCGAAGCGAGGATTTTCCTGGCGTTGCTTGTCAGCAGGAGGTACAGCGACTCGGGTGTGGTGATGAGGATGTCGGGCGGGTGGCGCTCCATCGAGCGGCGTGCGTCGGCCGGCGTGTCTCCGGTGCGGATGGCGACGGAGAGGTCGGGAGCCACAAGGCCGAGCGACTGCATCTGGTGGCTGATGCCGACCAGCGGCGAGCGAAGGTTGCGGTCGACGTCGTGGGCCAGCGCTTTCATCGGCGACACGTAAAGGACGCGACACCGCTCTGCCTCGGGTGGCGTGGGCTCGGTGGTCAGCCTGTCGATGCACCACAGAAAGGCGGCGAGCGTCTTGCCGCTACCGGTGGGAGCGGCCATGAGCACGTGCCGGCCGGCCGCCACCTCCTGCCAGCCCCGTTCCTGGACCGGTGTCGGGCCGGCAAAGGCGCCCTGAAACCACTCCCTCGTGGCAGGCGCGAAGAGATCGATTGAACTACCCACCTTCTAATTTTGAGCCGTTCCCGGTGCACAAACAAGCGTTCGTAAATTAGTTGGAAGTGCAGACTGAGGGCGGGCATGGATCGGTACCCATTCGAGCAATTCACCCAGGACTCCAAGAGGACACTTGTGCTCGCCCAGGAAGAGGCCGAACGAGCGCGGCTCGGGTTCATTGGCACCGAGCACTTGCTCCTTGGAATGCTTCGCCGTGGATCTGGGTCAGCCGATCGAGCGCTCGCCAGCCTTGCGATCGACGCCACCTCGGCGCGGAAAGCGATCCAGCTGGCTCTCGGTGGCAAACGCTCCAGGACATCGCAGCCCATCCCCACCTCAAGGGTCAAACGCGTTCGTCGAGATCGCTTTTGAGGAAAGCCGCCGAATGGGAACTCAACGCGTCCACAGCGGCCATCTCCTGGCGGGCCTGGCCATCGAGGGCGAAGGCAGCGCCGCCATCGTTCTCAAAGACTTCGGCGCCACTGCCGACCGGGTGGTGGCCCAGGTTGAGCGCGAGCTCGAAACGGCGGAGAGAGGGCCGAGCACGCCGCTCGGCCGCCCCAAGCCGCCGGCAACGCCGAAGGCAGATTCCGTCGACCCGCCGCCCGACGTGGCTGCGCTGCGCTCGAGGCTGGCGTCGATGCAGCCCCTGCTCAAGAACGCCGCCGCCGCGCGGGACGGCGAGCACGCGCTGAAGCTCGCGGGCGAGGTTAACCGGTTGGGTGAGGCGCTCGATCGAGCGGAACGGGATTGGCACAACTCGCTCGGTAACCAACTGCGATGATCGTGAACGCGATGATCGACCCGCAGCGGTTTCGCGACGTCATGGGCAGCTTTCCCAGCGGCGTCGTGATCCTCACCGCCTTCGGCGAGGATGGGAAGCCGCGGGGCTTGACCGTGAGCGCGTTCTGTGCCGTCTCGATGACGCCACCCCTGGCGCTGGCGTGCATCGACAAGACCTCGAACACGCTGCCGGCCGTCCAGCACACCGGCGGCTTCACCGCGAACATCCTCGCCGCAGGTCGCGAGGAGCTGGCACGCTCGATGGCCACCAAGCTGACGAGCAAGTTCGATGCCGTGGCCTGGCGCCGTCCCAGCAGCCCCATCGGGGGACCGATCTTTGAGAACGACACATCCGCCTATGCGGTGTGCACGCTCAAGGACACCATCGAGGCGGGCGACCACTGGGTCCTGATTGGTTTGGTCACCGAAGGCGACCATCGCGAAAGCATCAAACCGATGATCTACAGCCGCCGTCTGTACGACGCAATCGAGCCGGGTCCATAACTTAACGGCCACTGCGGCGTTCGGCCAGTTATGAAGACCGTGCTGGTGGGCATCGCTTTCCTGCTCGCAGCCTGCTCGCAGCCGACAGCGGCGGCACCGACGCCAACCCCTTCCTCCCCTCCCCAAGCAACGCCGATCGCCGTTTCGCCGGCGCCCACGGCGACGCCGGCTGCTCCGTCGCCCACACCCCCGCCCGCTCTGAAGGGCTCGTATGCAGTTTTGGTCAAGAACTTCTTGGTCGAGGGCGGCTCGACCTACACCTTGTCGATAGTCGCCTCCAACGGCAGCGTCGCCGCCAGCACCACCGCTCGCAAACGCACGGTGCCCAATGTTCAGGTCGGCAACCTGAGCACGTCGAACACCACCGTCTACTACCTGGACGGCGACTCGGACGTGAGGTTCTTGCGGCCTGACCGCAGCACCGGGCTGGTGACGCACATCGCGCTGGGTCCGCACCAAGCGGCGGCTTTCGCGGTGAGCCCGGACGACCTGCGGATTGCGGTCTCCGTGCTCGATTACACGCGCTACCCGGTCAGCACCCGTCTCTACGTCGAGGATCTTCATGGCGGCACGAACCACGTGCAGCTGTTCTTCTCAACAAGCGTCATTGAATGGCCGGTCGGGTGGCACGCGGGGCGCCTTGTCGTGGCGCTCGGGATTGACTATCCACCGCAGCAGGTCGGCGACTGGTTTGCGACGGCCTCTGGCTATCACGTGGTCAATGTGCAGACCGGAGCGCGGCTGCTATCCCTGTGCACAGGCAAGGAGTCGTACGTGCCTCAATCATCCGGCGGCGCGGTGTGCGCCGACGTCAACGCGGCCTCTGTCGCTTCCTGGGACGGGCGAACCCGGAAGCTTCCATTTGCGCGGAAACCGGACGCCACTAGTGGCAACTGCTCACTCCTCGGCCCCCTGTCCGCCACCGGCGTGGTCGCGACGGCCATCGTCAGCAGCTCTCAAGGAGGGTGTGGATCGGGGCCAGGAGTCTTCCTGGTAAGCGCACTCGGGAAAATCGCCGCGCGGCCGGTAACGACGAAGGCGTATCCGTCCATGTGGATCGACTCCACCTATCTGATGGTCGACTCCAGCCTCTACACAACAAACTCCTCGACCCCGGTGCTGTCGATCGTCAATGTCAGCACCAGGGCCTCGACAAAGGTCCAGGCGACCGGCAACTTTGTCGCTGTACTGCCTGGGGGCCTCTGATCGATCAAAGCGTCGGCGAGATCTAGATCAAGAACGGGATCAGCCGCTTGGTCCGCCGCATGTACTCGAGATAGGGCGAGCCGAGCTGCGTCGCCAACGCTCGTTCTTCGACCCTGATCCGGAACGCGTAGCCGGCCAAGGCCAACACGATCGCCGCCAGAGAGGCGAAGTTCGCGCAGCAAACCAGAATGCCAAGAAGCGTGAGCAATGCGCCCGTGTAGGACGGATGCCTGATCCTCCGGTATGGGCCGGATTGCACGATCGTCTGGCCCGGGCGGGTGGCGACCTCCAGGGTGAACGAAGCCCCCAGCACGCGGATCGAGTACCACCGCAGCGCCATCCCGGCGATCATCAGAACCAGGCCGGCGACGAAGACCTCCGTCCGTCCGGTTCTAATCGCAGCATCCGGGAACCCGAACGCCAGGCCGATTCCGCCCGCGGCTGTCGTCCAGACTGACGCGATCAACCACCACTTGGAGCCGGCATCACGGTTGGTTGCGTCGCTCGGGATCCGCCGCAAGCGATATCCCAGCCACATCTCGGATCCGCCCCAGATGTAGAGGAGGACCCAGAACGCAACGACGGAGGTGGTCGTGGCGCCGAGTTGGCCGAAGAACATCGGTGGCCCGGCAACACCACCGAGCTCGATCAAAGCGTGGGCGACGGCCAGGACGGGACCAGCTGTGAGATGCCTGCGGCCAGGATCGTCAGCTTGTTCGTCAGCAGGAGCAACCCCATCACCAGCAGGACCGCGGCGGACGCGAGGTCGATGGCCCGCCGGTGGCTGTTGATGAGGCGAACGAGTGGACGCGCCCGCTCCAGCGCGAACGCAAGGGCGATGAACGGGAGGCCCAGGCCCAGGCAGTAAGCGATCATCAAAACGAGGCCCTGCCCCGTCGTGCCTGCAGACACCGCGGAGCTGAGCACCGCGCTGAGCGTCACCCCGATGCAAGGCGTCCAGCCGCTCGCAAACCCCATCCCCAGGACGAACCCTCCGGCGACACCGCCGCCGGTGGGAGCCTTCTTCATGAGCCTGTACTCACCCGACAGAAACGGGATTCGGATCAAGCCCGCGACATGCAGGGCCATAACGATGACAAAGACGCCGGCGACCACCGGCACGTAGCTTCGAATCGGCTGCACTGCGATCGAGAAGACGTAGAAGAAAAGGATGAAGACGAGCGATAGCCCTGCCACGAAGCCGGCGCCCGCCGCCGCAACCGGGAGGGCCGGCGGAGCCGGAATCGCTGCGGCGCCTCGGCCAACCGCAACCGCCGGCTGCCCAGCACGCGCCCCGAGGTAAGCGAGGTATGCCGGCACCAGGGGCAGCACGCACGGCGAAACGAATGAGACCAGGCCGGCGAGAAAGGCGATGGCGGGGCTGATACCGTCCAGAGTTGGCAAGCCTGCCTACTGGGGCTGCGGCACCGACGCCTGTCGGGTCAGCTCCTCGATCGCGTCGAAGACCTCCGGCCAAACCCGCTCCGGCAGGTTGTGCCCCATGTGCTCGAACTCGAGCAGCCGTGCGCCGGGTATTGCATTCGCGACACTGCGCCCGTTTTCGACAGGTACGAGGACGTCGTCGGTGCCGTGGATCACCAACGTAGGCACCTTGACGCGGCTCAACTTTTCGACGCGACCCTCAGCCGCGAGGATCGCGACCAGTTGGCGACCAGTGCCTTCCGGGTAGTAGGACCTGTCGTACGCGCGAACGACCTGGCGCGTCTCGATTGCCTCGTCGAAAGGATCGCCCGATCCCTTGAGCGACTTTCGGATCCAGACTCCATGCTCGATCCGCCCCTCGCGCGTCGGCGGGGGGATTCGGGTCAAGACGTCGGCGCCTTCCGGCTGGGGCGGAACGCCGTCCTCGCCGCCCGGACCGGACATGATCGACGTCAACGAGAGGACCCGCTCCGGATGGTTGATGGTGACCAGCTGGGCGATGAAGCCTCCCATCGAAACGCCGACGATGTGAGCCGCGCCAATACCCAGGGCGCTCAGGACGCCTACAGCGTCGGCAGCGAGATCGTCGAGGTGGTACGCGGGCGTCGCGTTCCCGGCAAAAGCCGCCAGAAGGTCCGGCTCTCCGGCGGCCTCCATCTTGGTGGAGAGGCCCGCGTCTCGATTGTCGTACCGGATCACATAGAAGCCGCGATCGCGAAGCTGCTCGCAAAACTCCTCATCCCAGCTCAGCAGCTGCGATCCCAGGCCGCCAATCAACAACAGGGGCGCCGAGGCTGGATCGCCGAAAGTTTCGTATTCGATTTCGATTCCGTTGGCCTTGAGTTGCGGCATGCCCTGAATCGTACCGCCGGGCCCTGAATCGGTACGCTTACCGGCCGTGAGCAAAACGCTGCCGCATCGGGCTGAGGTGGACGCCAGGTTCACCTGGAACGACGAGAGCGTGTTCCCCGACGGGACCGGTTGGGAGGCCGCGGTCAGCTCGGTTCTCGCCAAGCTTCCAGACCTGGCCGAGTTCGAAGGACACCTGGGCGAGTCTCCCGATATGCTCGCTGACTGGTTCGACGTGGCCGACAGCGCCCACCTGTTGATGGGCAAGGTGATGGTCTACGCGACCATGTCCTACTCGGTCGATGCCACCGACCAGGCCGCGGCGGCACGGGCAGATCGTGCTCGAACGACGTACGCGCTGCTCAGTGCTGCGATGGCATTCGCGGTGCCAGAGATGATCGCGATCGGCTTTCCGAAGCTGCGCGAGTGGGTGGCGAGCTCGCCCCGACTCAAGCACCTTGGCCATTTCGTCGACCGCCTCGAAAAACTGCGGAGTCACGTTCGCAGCCCCGAGGTCGAGCAGCTCTTGTCCCAGGCGTCCGATCCCCTCGCGACAGCACTGTCCGTGCATTCGGTGCTCGCCAACACCGACTTGAGATTTGCTCCGGCCAGCGGCGCCGAAGGCGAGGAGGAAGTCGCCCAGGGCACCATCGGTGCCCTGCTGACCAGCCCCGATCGCGACCTGCGCCGCTCGGCTTTCGAGAGCTACGCGGATACCCACATTGAAATGCAGCACGCGATGGCCGCGAACCTCGCGGCCGGAGTCAAACGCGACGTCTTCTATGCACGCGCGCGCGCGTACAGGTCCTCATTGGAGGCCGCGCTCGAGCCCAATCACATCCCGGCGGCGGTTTATCACAACGTCATCCGGGCGTTCCGCGACAACCTGGGCACCTGGCACCGCTACTGGCGCGTGCGGCGCCAAGCCCTGGGCTTGTCAGCCCTCGAGCCATACGACCTGCAGGCACGTCTCGGATCGTCGAAACGGAAGGTGTCATACGAGGAGGCGGTGGACTGGATCTCCGAGGGCGTGAAATCGCTCGGCGAGGAGTACGTGGGCGTGCTGCGCAAGGGCTCGCTCGTGGAGCGGTGGGTGGACGTCTATCCCAATAAGGGGAAGCGCATGGGCGCCTTCTCAACCGGCACGCCGGGCACCTATCCGTTCATCTTGATGAGCTACAACGAGGACATCTACTCGATGAGCACGCTGGCTCACGAGCTGGGGCATTCGATGCATTCGTACTACACCCGCAAGACTCAGCCATTCGTGTACTCGAGCTACGGCCTGTTCCAGGCCGAGGTCGCCTCGAACATGCACCAGGCGCTCACTCGGCGATACCTGCTGGCCACCAACAAGGATCCCGAGTTTCAGATCGCCGTGATCGAGGAAGCGATGGCCAACTTCTATCGCTACTTCTTCATCATGCCGACGCTGGCGCGCTTCGAGCTCGAGATTCACGAACGCGTCGAAAAGGGGATCGCTCTGACGGCCGACGACCTAAACCACCTGATGGCGGACCTCATCTCAGAGGTGTATGACTCCGAGGTGGAACTGAGCGAGCGAAATCGTGAGCGGATCGGTTCGACGTGGGCCCAGTTTCACACCCACCTTTACAGCAATTTCTACGTGTTTCAGTACGCGACCGGGATCGCGGGGGCCAACCACCTCGCCGAGAAGGTCGCGGCCGGCGACGCTGTCGCGGTGCGCAACTACCTGGCGTTCTTGAAGACCGGCGGCTCGATGTATCCGCTGGAGGGCCTCAAGCTGGCGGGCGTCGACATGGCATCGCCCGAGCCGGTCGCATCGGCTTTCGCGGCCTTCGCCGGCATGGTCGACCGCCTCGAGGAGTTGGTGGCCGCCCGGCCCGCCCTAAAGCAGCCTTAGCAACGCTGCAGTCGCAGCGGCGGCCACGATCACAGCTAAAAAGGGAGCCCGCAAAAGCACCGCGATTACCGCCACCCCCAGGGCTGCCGCGCGCACATCCAGTACCAGGTGCTGTGCCGACGAAAAGGTCTGGGTCGCGATCAGGGCGGCCAGTAGCGCGACAGGAAGCAGCGGAGCTGTCCGCTGGATGCGGGCGTCCTGCAGCCATCGCGGCGGCAGCGAGAGTCCGGCCAGCTTGAGCCCATAGCAGGCAGCTGATGCGACCAGTAGTCCCGCCCAGATCATGCGGACTTGCCAAATAGCCCGTACAGGGCGACCAGCCCAGCGACGATGAGCAGTGGAATCCCGGCCGGCACGAATGGGATGCAGATCAGCGCGACGAGCCCTGCCGCCAGGGCGATCGCCAGAGGTTCGCGCGCCCGGAGGCGCGGAGCCAGCAGGGCAAGGTACGCAGCCGGTGGCGCTGCATCGAGGCCAAGCACCTTGGGATCGGGGAGCGCGTGGGTCGCGAGCGCCCCGATCAAGGTACCGAGATTCCAGAACGCGAACAGCAGCAGACCCGTCGCCCAGAAGGCAAACCGGCCGACGTTTTCGTCGTCCCGCGCGATCGCCATCGCAGTGCTCTCATCGATGACGAGCTGCGCGGCGCCAAAGCGGCGAAGGCCGCTGACCTTGAGGAGCGATGACAGGCGTACGCCGTACAGCGCGTTGCGCGTGCCAAGCAGGGCTGCAGTGGCCGCTCCGGCCCAAACGCTGCCGCCTGATCCAATGATGCCGGCGAGCGCGAACTGCGACGCGCCCGTGAACATCAGGAGGGACAGGCTCACGGTCTGAAGGAGAGACAGCCCCGAGGTGGTCGCGATCGCCCCAAACGAGAGCGCGTAAGCGCCGGAGGCGATCGCAATGCCCAGCGCATCACGAATCACTTTTTGGCGAGCTGGACTGGAAACGGGCGCGTCAGCCACCTGCAGAAGTTAAACCGCAGGCCGCCTCGCGCGACAGAGAGACTCTTAGTGCATTGCTGCGCCGGACGGAGTGAGGACCCACCAAAGGGCCCCGAAGCCGTTGACGCCCTGCCCCGTCGTGTCGCCGGGCTTCTTGTCCTGGATGAAGTAGTACAGCGGGTGGCCGGCGTAAGTCACCTCGACCTTCCCGTCAGTGCGGGTCGTTGTCCCCAATAGGGACGCCTTCGCACCAGTGCCTGCCACGGGTGCGCCGGTCGTGAGGACGGGCGGCCAGATCGCGGCGCAGCTTGTGTAGCAAGTGGGCGCGGTGCTCGTGTCCGCTACGAACAGGTAGACCGTCATGCCTTCACCGTTAACGAGGATCTGGCCCAGCTTCGCATCGGCCGCCACCTTGATTGTCGCGGCCGCCGCTGCAGGGCTCGACGCTGGACTCGCCGCCGGCGATGGGCTTGCGAATGCAGCTGATGGAGTCGTGCTTCCGCAACCGGCCAAGATCGCGGCCATGAAAACGGTGGCCGCCGTAACAAAAAGTTTCGATTGCATTGGATGCTCCTGAATATTTCCGAGGACGCATCCCGATACCGCAGAGGGTTACTCGAACAGCTATTCCGGAGTGACGTAAGCGGCGCTCAGGCCGCCGTCCACCAGGAACGTCGCACCGTTCACGTAGCTCGATTCGTCGCTCGCCAGGAACAGCGCGGCATTCGCAATCTCCCTCGCCTTGGCCAAGCGCCCCATCGGCAGATGTATGCGACGCCGCTCGTAAGCGCCGGGCGTTTCTGAGAAAAGGCGCATGAGCAGTGGCGTCTCCACTGGGCCCGGACAAAGTGCGTTCACTCGCACTCCCTGCCGTGCGAATTGCACAGCGAGCTCGCGGCTCATCGACAGGACCGCCCCCTTGGAAGCCGTGTACGCGATCTGCGACGTGGCGGCACCCATCAATGCGACGAACGACGCCACGTTGATGACCGAACCGCCGCCTGCCTTCAGAAGGTGTGGAATCCCGTACTTGCAGCAGAGGAACACGCCCTTCGCGTTGACGGCCTGCACCCTGTCCCATGCGTCGGGCTCAGTGGTGAGGATCGAGTCATCGTCGGCCGGCATGATGCCCGCGTTGTTGTAGAGGATGTCGATACGCCCGTAGCGCTTCGCGGTTTCCGCGTACATCGCCTGCACGCTCTTCGAATCGCTGACGTCTGCTTTGAAGAAGAACGCCTCGTTGCATTCGGACGCCGCCTTCTCGCCGGCCTCGGCGCCGACGTCGGCGACGCAGACGCGAGCGCCCTCGTTGGAGAACAGAATCGCTGCCTCGCGACCGATGCCTCCTGCCGCACCGGTAATCACCGCAACCTTGCCGTCAAGCCTCCCCACCCTTAAGCCTCCGTGGAGATGAACACGTTCTTGACCTCAGAGTAACCTGCCATCGCGTGCATTCCGAGCTCGCGCCCGAAGCCCGATTGCTTGAAGCCGCCGAACGGTGTGCTGACGCGAACCGAGCTGTTCGAGTTGATCGACAGCACGCCGGTCTCGAGCGCCCGCGCGACCCGGAGCGCACGCGCCCCATTGCTAGTCCAGATCGAACCCGAAAGGCCGTATGGGGTGTCGTTGGC
>PLYD01000115.1:0-19394 GCA_003151665.1 Candidatus Dormiibacterota bacterium | reverse complement strand
TTGACGAAGGCCGCGACCTTCCTCCGGTGGTCGGCCGAGATCAGCGGCCCCATGTCAGTCCCTTCCTGCTCGGGATCGCCCACTCGGAATTTCGAGGTGGCATCGACCAGCAACTTCATGAAGCGGTCGTACACCGATTTCTGGACGAGGATCCGCGAGCGGGCGCAGCAGTCCTGCCCGGCGTTCCCGAAGACCGCGCCTGGCGCTGCAGCCGCTGCACGCTCGAGATCCGCGTCTTCAAATATCACGTTGGCCGACTTGCCGCCCAGCTCGAGCGTCACCCGCTTGATGGTCTTGGCGGCGCCCTCCATGACATGCCGGCCGACCTCGGTTGACCCGGTGAACCCGATCTTGGCGACGTCCGGGTGCGCGATGAGCCGCTCGCCGGCCACCGAACCGGGGCCGACGACCACATTGACCACGCCTTCCGGTATTCCCGCCTCGAGCGCCAGCTCTGAGAAGCGGAGAGCCGTTAGAGGTGTCAGCTCCGCGGGCTTGAGGACGACTGTGTTGCCGCAGGCCAGGGCGGGCCCGAGCTTCCAGCTGGCGAGCATCAGGGGAAAGTTCCACGGAACGATCAGACCGACCACGCCAAGCGGTTCCCGAAACGTCATGTCGACGCCGCCCGCCACGGGAATCGTCTCGCCGTAGTGCTTCTCGACGGCCCCGGCGTAGAAGTGGAAGACGTCGGCGACCATGCCCATCTCCCACCGTGAGTCGCCGAGCGGCTTGCCGACATTTGCCGTCTCGAGACGGGCGAGACCGTCGGCGTGCTCCTCGACGAGCACCGCCACCCGGCGCAGCAAGCGAGCGCGGTCGGCCGGCTTAACCGCGCGCCAGGCGGGATAGGCGGCGCGTGCGGCGGCGACAGCGCGATCGGTCTCCTCGACTCCCGCGCGCTCCAGCTTCGCGATCGGCTTCTCGGTCGCCGGGTTGAGGACCTCGAGAGTCGTCACCCCCGCTCGTACAGCCTCTCGCGCTCGTAACCGGTGACGACCTTGTCGAACTGCTCCTGCTCGGTCCGCGCGTAATTGAGGTAGTGGTCGACCACGTCGTCGCCGAATGCCTTGCGCACCATCATCCCCTTCTCGAGGGCAGCGATGGCGTCGCGTAGCGCGTGGGGGAATCGCTGGACGTCTGACTCGTACGCGTTGCCCTGGAACGCCGGTCCCAGCTCGAGCTTCTGCTCGATGCCGTGGAGACCGGCGGCGACCAGCGCTGCGATCGCCAGGTATGGATTGACGTCGGCGCCCGGTATGCGCGACTCGGTGCGCAGGTGCTGGCCGTGGCCCACGATCCGGAATCCACATGTCCGGTTGTCGTGGCCCCATGCGAGCGTCGTCGGCGCCCACGAGGCTGCGGCATATCGCTTGTAGGAGTTGATGTTCGGCGCCAGGAAGATCGCAATCTCCGCCGCGCCCGCGATGTGACCCGCGAGGTACCTCTTGAAAGTGTCGGACTCGCCGTCAAACGTGTTGCGGCCGTCCTTCCAGAGGCTCGAGTGGATGTGGCACGAGCTGCCGATCCATGTGTGGTCTGGTTTGGCCATGAACGTCACCGAGCAGCCGTGCTGGTGCGCCATCTCCTTGATGCCGTTCTTGTAGATGACGTGGTTGTCCGCCATCGTGAGCGCGTCGGCGAAGTGGAAGTTGATCTCCTGCTGGCCAGGCCAGGCCTCGCCCTTGGAGCTCTCGACTTTGATGCCCGCTTCCTTCATGCCCTTGCGGACCGCGCGGATGAACGGCTCGTCGTAGCTGGTCGCGAGAACGTGGTAGTCGAGGATGTAGGGAACCGACGGAGTGAGATTCGAGTAGTCCTTGGCGTGCGCTTCGGCGAACGTCTCCTTCATCAGGTAGAACTCGAGCTCGGTGCCGACCATAGGCTCGAAGCCCATCGCCTTAGCGCGCTCGATTTGTGCCCTCAGCACCTGTCGCGGAGAAGGTTTCACCGGCTCCCTGTCATTCCACATCACGTCGCTCAGCACGAGCGCGGTCGCCTCCAGCCAAGGGATCCGCCGCAGAGTCGCAAAGTCGGGCACGAGCTCGAAGTCCCCGTAACCGCTCTCCCAGTTGGCCATCGCATAGCCCGGCACCGGGGTCATGTCCATGTCGACCGCCATGAGGTAGTTGCATCCCTCGACCGGCTCACCATGTGCTGCCGACTCCATGAAGTAATCGGCGTCGACGCGCTTGCCCATGAGGCGGCCCTGCATGTCGGTGAAGGCGACGACGACAGTGTCGATGTCCCCTTTTTTGACCGCGGCCCCGAGCTGCTCTTTGGTCAGCACGTCAACGCCTCGCGCGGGCGCGCGCTACGAAGCGCTCGAACAGCTTCGAAGCCCACGGAAGGTCTCCGGTCAGCTCTTCGGGGTGGCACTGGACGGCGACGACCAGGCCGTCGTCGGTCTCGAGACCTTCGATCGTGCCGTCGTCTCCGGTGGCCGTCTGCCTCAGGCCCGGCGCCACCGATCGGACCGCCTGGTGGTGAAGGCTGTTGACCTTGATCTGCCGGCCTTCCGCCGCGAGCCCCAGCTCTGAGGCGGGATCGACGGATGCTGTGTGGGCAAGATGCTTCCGGCCGAATGCGCGGACCTCGTGGCCCTCGAGGTGCTGCAGCAGAGTTCCACCCATCGCCACGTTGATCACCTGCTGCCCGCGGCAGATGCCAAGCACCGGGATCTGCTCGTTCCGGGCCAGCTTGAAAAGCCGGATCTCGGTCTCGTCCAGCTCGGGGTCGACGTCTCCCAGCTTCGGATCGGGCTTCTCGCCGTAAAGAGCTGGATCGACATCCCAGCCGCCAGGGAGCAGCAGGCCGTCGACTTCAGCGAGCGAGCCGGTGCCGGGCGGAAGGTAGACGGCTTCGGCGCCGGCCGCCTCCACCGCCCGGCCGTACGTCAGGTAGTAGTCCGCCTCCCGCTTCGGGCTGGTCGTTATTCCGATCTTCGGACGCGCCTTGCTCGTGGTCTGCTTATCCAGCGGCGGCGAGTTCGGCTTCGATCTTGGCAAGCTCTTCCGGCGTCCCCTGAACCTTCGGCCCCTTGAACCAGTTCTTGGCCGAGAGGAACCAGTAGCCCCCGGCGTAGATCAACACTACCCCGACCGCAACCGGGGCGTAGTTGAACGTCGTAAGCGTGTTGCCGGGTGCCGCTTGTGGCAACACGAAGAGCACTGTGATGAACACGATCCAGATCACCGCGATCCAGCCGATCGGAGCGCTCCACCGCCCAAGCTGCCATGGGCCTGGCTGGAATCGGTCGCCGGCCAACCGGCGAAGAAGAATTGGGATGCCGTATGCGATGTACAGCCCGATGACTGCGATCGAGGTGACGGCGCTGTAGGCGACAGGGTTCCACAGGTAGGGCAGAGCCAGGATGAAGGCGCCCACTACCGCGAACCAGATGGAGTTGGTCGGGGTGCGGGTTCGTGGGTTGATCTTGTGCCAGAACTGAGAGCCCGGCACCGCGCCATCGCGTGAGAAGGCGTAGATCATGCGCGAGTTGGCTGTGACTGACGACATGCCGCAATAGAACTGCGCCCCGACAACTATGAAGACCAAGACCGCTGCCCAGTTCTTACCAAGAGCATCGACAAAGATGAATGCCGGTGCGGCGATGCCGCCGGCCGCCTCAGCGTCGTAGCTCTGGATGGCAGAGGTGACACCGATGAGCAGCACCCATCCCGCGAGCAGTGAGATCACGATCGACCAGACGATCCCACGCGGCCCGGCCACAGCAGCGTCTTTGGTTTCCTCGGTCAAGTGGGCGGACGCGTCGTAACCGGTAAACGTGTACTGAGACATGAGAAGCCCTGTCAGGAACACGTAGATCGAGGCCCCGCCGAAGGTGAAGCCGCTGTTGTTCACGAACTTGGTGAAGATGAATGAGAACGATTGGTGATGGGATGGCACGAAGAAGAGGGCGGTGACGATGATCGCAACGCCTACCAGGTGCCACCAAACGGAGATGTCATTGAGAATCGCGACCAGGCCGATACCGAACGTGTTGAGGAGGCCGTGAAGTATTAGCGCGATCCCGTAGATGATCATGATGTGCGCTGGATCGATGGGATAGTTGAATAGCAGGTTCAACAGGAAGGTCGCGAAAGACGCGAGCCCGAAGTCGATGCCGGCGGTGATAGCGACCTGGCCGAGCAGGTTGAACCAGCCGGTGAACCAGCTCCAGGCTGGCCCATTTTTGCCGCCGAGCTTGGCTGCCCAGTAGTAGAGCCCGCCGGCGGTCGGATAGCTCGAGCACACCTCGGCCATCGCCAGGCCGACCAGCGTGACCATGATCCCGACAAACGGCCAGCCCAGCGTGATGACCACGGGGCCGCCGTTAAGCATGCCGAAGTAGTAGACGGTCAGACAGCCGGAGAGGATCGAGATGATCGTGAAGGAGACCGCGAAGTTGGAGAACGTGGACATCCTGCGGCGCAGCTCCTGCGCGTAGCCCATTCGATGGAGTTGTTCGGCGTCCGAATCCCGGGCCTGGACACTCATGCGTGGTTCCTCCCCTCTGCGCCGCGCAGCAGCGCCAATAGCCCGCTCCCTACCGGGGCTCGTCGGGAACCTATCAGGTGTGGGATGCACCGTCAATGGAGTTGGAAGCGGCGCTTACCCTGGCGACCTTATCCAGGAAGCGGTCGAACAGCTTCATGGTGGCAAGGCGAACAGCCGGCGCTCGCCGAGCCGTTTCCTCCAACAGCGCGTCCAGGTCGACGCCAACGTCATCGCCACCGGCCGCGTCGCGGTAACCCCGGATCCAGCCATCCACGATCTCCGGCGTCACCTCGGGATGAAACTGGAGGCCCAGGCTCCGGCCGACGACGTAGGCCTGGGGGCCCACGTCGGTGTCCGCGAGGATCTTCGCGCCGGGTGGCAGGGTGAACGAGTCGAAATGCCACTCGAACCACGGTCCTTCTGAGATGAGCTCCGCATCTTTGGTTCTCACCCGCAGCCAGCCGATCTCTGGGTGCTCGGACCGGAAGGACTCGCCCCCAAGGGCCCGCGCCAACAGCTGGCCGCCGAAGCAGAGGCCGAGCATCGGCACGTCGTGTTTGGCGGCCTGCCGGATCAGCTCTGACTCGCGCTGGACAAATGGCACGGAATCGTCGAAGGCGGCAAATTCCGAGCCGAGGTAGGCGATCAGTTGAAACTCGCGGGGGTCCGGCACCACCTCGTCGAGGTCGATGCGAAGGATATCGACCTCTGCGTCGTGCCGGTCGAGCCATTCCCCGAGCAGCCCGGGCGGAGTCGGCTCTTCGTGCTGGACGATCAAGGCCTTCAGCTTTGACGCGGCCATCACGGGGGTCGATACTAGGGCAGATGAGGGTCGCCGTAGCGCAGTTCAGCGCCGGGATGAGCAAGCCGGTCAACCTCGAGCGGATCGCCGACCTGAGCGCCCGCGCGGCCGATGCCGGGGCGCGGCTCGTGGTTTTCCCAGAGGCCGCAATGTGCGACTTCGGCGAGAACACCGACGACCTTCGCAGCCTGGCCGAGCCGCTCGATGGCCGGTTTGTCAACACGCTGGGAGCGCTCGCGGCGCGATTCAAGATGACACTGGTCGCAGGGATGTTCGAGACAATTCCGGGCGAGCGCCTCATCCACAACTCCGCGGTCGTCGTGGATCCGGCCAAGGGGCTGGTCGGCACGTTTCACAAGCGTCACCTGTTCGACGCTTTCGGGGAGGTCGAGTCCGAGCGGTTTCGAGCCGGTGAAGAGGATCCGCTGCAGGTCGAGGTTGATGGGTTTCGGGCGGCGGTGGTCATCTGCTACGACATGCGTTTTGCCAGTTTCATCGAACGGGCCGCGGACCACGGCGCTGAGCTGCTCCTAGCGCCGGCGGCCTGGGTCGCTGGGCCGCTCAAGGAAGAGCACCTCAGCGTGGTCGCTCGAGCTCGGGCGCTCGACAACACGATGTACGTGGCGGTGGGAGGGATGGCCGGCGTCAGTTACACGGGGCGGAGCGCGATCGTCGATCCGCTCGGGGCGCAGATCGCGGGGCTCGGGGACGGCGAGGGGGTGGCCATCGCGGACGTCTCGCACGAGAGGCTCAAGGAGGCGCGGGCTCGGCTCCCGGTGCTCGCACAGCGCCGAGCGGCGCGACTGGTGACTGCCCCGCGCCCATAAGCACGGGTGGTGCTAAGGCGACGCGGGGAACGGACTGGGAAGAGGGCCCTAGGCTTCGATCGGTCTGAGGTAGCGCTCCGGTGTCTTCTCGAACTCCCCCTGGCAGCCGGCTGAGCAGAACCAGAACGTCGTTCCGCCGAACTTGGCCTTGTGGGTCGCCGTCAACGGGTCGACCGTCATCCCGCACACCGGGTCGGTGGCGAATACGACGTGCGGCGCCTCGTGCACCGGCGGTTTCGGACCTCTCTTCTGCCGCGCCGCCACGACCTCTGCCAGCGCCAGCAGCGCGATCTGCTCCTGTGTGACCCCACGCACCTTGCCCGCGGGCGTCCGGAGGCGCTCGAGCGTGTGCTCGTCGAGGCCTCGCGCCAGCAGCTCCGCGCGCACGGCCGCCGCGCGCCGCGTGCTGGCGATCAGGCTCACGTCGAGGTTCGGATGCGCCAGCGCCGCTTCGGCCGCGTCCTCGTCGTAATGGCCCATCGTCGCCACCACGGCCCACGCGTCGGTTGCCGGCACCGACAAGCTGGCCAGGCCGGTATGGCTCACGGTCCGGCTGCGAAAGCCCGTGAGCTCACCCAGCTTCGCCAGCGTCTCCGCCACCGGCGTTTCGCCGAACACGAGCAGCAGTGGGCGCGGCAATCGCGGCTCTATGAAGATGTCGAGCGAACCGCCGCTCGGACATGTCGTGGCGACCATGAGCTCGCCGCGCTTGCGGGTCTGCCTGACCTCTTCCGCAGCCACGATCTTGACCAGCTGGGGAATGCCCTCGGCCAGCGCGCGCAGCGCCTCGCGCCGCACGACGGGCTCGGAGCAGCTTCCGCCGATCCAACCGCGCAGACGGCCGTCGGCGGTGATAACCGCCTTGTCCCCAGGGCGCGCGGAGGTTGGCGGCTCGACGCGCACGACAGTCGCCAGCGCGCAGGGCGTGCCGTCGGCCGCGTACTCACGCAATAGCTCCAGTACGTCGTCGCTTATTCGGTCACTCCCTTTGAGCGCAGCGCCGCCCACACCTTGTCCGACGTGACAGGCATATCGATGTTGGTGATGCCGTACGGCGAAAGCGCGTCGATCACAGCATTAACGTACGCGGCCGGAGATCCGACAGTTGCCGACTCCCCGACGCCCTTTGCCCCAAGCGGGTGGTGCGGCGACGGCGTGACCGTTTGGCCGATCTCGAACTTGGGCGTCTCCATCGATCCGGGGATCAGGTAGTCCATCAAGTTGGAGCCGATGCAGTTGCCTTCCGCGTCGAAGGTGATGAGCTCCATGAAAGCGATTCCATAACCCTCGGTGAGGCCGCCCTGGATCTGGCCCTCGACGATCATCGGGTTGATGCGCACGCCGCAGTCGTCGACGGCAACCATCCTCTTGACCTTGACCTGCCCGGTGCCCTTGTCGACGTCGACCACCACGGCGTAGGTCCCGAACGGGTAGGTCATGTTCGGCGGGTCGTAGTAGTGAACGCCTTCGAGCCCAGGCTCCATGCCCTCCGGCAGGTTCGTGTATGCGGCAAAGGCCGCCTCCTGGATGGTCTTGAACTTCTCGGGGGAGCCCTTCACGAAGAACTTCCCACGCTCCCATTCGAGGTCTTCCTCGGCCGCTTCCAGCAGGTGGGCGGCAAGCTTGCGCGCCTTGTCCCTGAGCTTTCGACTGACCATCGCCGTGGCGGCGCCCGCCACCGGCGTGCTACGCGATGCATAGGTCCCAAGGCCGTAGGGGGTGTTGTCAGTGTCGCCCTCCATGACGAGGACGTCCTGGGCCGGGATGCCCAGCTCCTCGGCGACGATCTGGGCGAAGGTCGTCTCGTGCCCCTGGCCCTGTGACTTGACCCCGAGCTTGAGGATCGCCTTGCCGGTCGGGTGGACGCGGAGCTCGGCGCTGTCGAACATGCGCAGGCCAAGGATGTCGTAGTCGGCGCCGGGCCCGGCGCCCACTACCTCGGTGAAGCTGGCGATTCCGATCCCCGTGACCTCGCCCTTCTTGCGGCGCGCTTCGACGTCCTTCTTCAGCTCGTCGTAGCCGAGCTGCTTCAGCGCGACATCCATCGCCTTCGGGTAGTCGCCGCTGTCGTAGATCCAGCCTGTCGCCGACGTGTACGGGAACTGCTCGGGCTGGATGAAGTTCTTGGTCCGGATCTCGGCCTGGTCCATGCCGATCTCCATCGCCGCGTTGCTCACCAGCCGCTCGATCAGATAGCTGGCCTCGGTGACGCGGAACGAACAGCGGTAGGCGACACCACCGGGAGCCTTGTTCGTGTAGTAGCCGTCAGCGGTGACGTGCGCGGTGGGGATGTCATAGGAGCCGGTGACGATGTGGAAAAGGCCGGCCTTGAACTTCGACGGCTGCGCGTCGGCGAAGAAAGCGCCGTTGTCGCTGTCGAGGTGGACTCGAAGCGCGAGCATCTTGCCGTCTTTGTCGAGGGCCAGGTCGCCTGTCATGTGATAGTCGCGCGCGAAGCCTGTGGAGATCAGGTTCTCGGTGCGGTCCTCGACCCATTTCACGGGCCGCCCCAGCAGGAGACTCGCCGCCGTCGCGACCACGTAGCCCGGATAGACGGGCACCTTGTTGCCGAAACCACCGCCGATGTCCGGCGAGATGATGCGGATCTGCTGCTCGGGAATGCCCGCGACCAACGCGAACACCGTGCGGATCGCGTGCGGGGCCTGGCTGGTCATGTAGATAGTCGCCTTGCCGGTCACGCCGTCGATGTCAGCGATGCAACCGCACGTCTCCAGCGGGGCAGGGTGGCAGCGCGGATAGAAGGTGTTGAGCCTGACGACCTTGTGCGCCTTGGCGAATGCCGCCTGTGTACCAGCCTTGTCGCCGGATTCCCAGTGGTAGATGTGGTTGTCCTTCTGGCCCTCTTTGTCGTCCCGTATGAGCTCGGATCCCGACTCCTTCGCCTGGTCCGGGCTGGTGATCGCCTGGAGGATCTCGTAGTCGACCTCGATGAGGTCGCGCGCGTCCTCGGCCTGGTACTTGGTCTCGGCGATGACCGCCGCGACCTCCTGGCCCTGGAACCGAACCTTGTCGGTGGCCAGCACCGCCTGGGTGTCGCCGCTCAATGTGGGCATCCAGGCCAGCTTGTGCTGGGCCATGAGCTCCCCGGTGACGACGGCGATGACGCCGGGCTTCGCCGAAGCCGCGGTGGTGTCTATCGACTTGATGCGCGCGTGCGCGTGAGGGCTGCGCAGGATCGCCATGTGGGCCATCCTCGGCAGCACAAAATCGTCCAGGAAGTGGCCTTGGCCGCGCAGGAAGCGTGCGTCTTCCTTGCGCTTGATCGACTCGCCGATGCCGCCGTGCATGTGCAGCGTCGAGCTCATTCGGCACCTCCCGCCATCGCGGCCGCAGGCGCTTTCGCGGCTTCGGAAGTCAGCTTGGCCGCGTGCTGGACTGCCTTGACGATGTTCATGTAGCCGGTGCAGCGGCAGATGTTGCCGCTGATCGCCCACCGGATCTGCTCGTCGGTGGGGTTGGGAATGCGCGAGATCAGCTCTTCGCCGATCAGCATCATCCCCGGCGTGCAGAACCCACACTGGAGGCCGTGCTCCTCGTGGAAGCCGACCTGGATGGGCGCCAGCGCGGCACCTTGCGCAATGCCTTCGATCGTCTTGACCTCGCTTCCGTCGACCTGCACCGCGAGGAGCGTGCACGACTTGACGGGGTCGCCGTTCACCAACACTGTGCAGGCTCCACAGCTGCTTGTATCGCAGCCGACGTGAGTGCCCGTCATGCCCAGGTTGGTCCTGATGAAGTCGACGAGCAGAACCCGCGGTTCGATGTCTCCGCTCTTCTCCGCACCGTTGACGCGCATCGACACCTTCATGCCTTCACCTCCCGAGCCCGGCCAAGCGCAGTCCTGAGCCCGCGCAGCACATAAACACGAACAATGTCCTTCTTATATGCGGCGGTGCCGCGTATGTCGTCCTTCGGTTCTGCGGCCTCTGACGCGAGCCGCGCAGCTTCGGCGATCACCTGCTCGGTCGGCTCGTGGCCGACAAGAGCCTTCTCTGCCGCGATGGCTTTGATGTTGGTCGGCCCCACTGCCGTGAGCCCGATGCCGGCCTTGGCGATCTTGCCGCCGCTGAGCTCGACGTGGACCGCGACCGCGACAGTGGCAAAGTCGCCCACCTTTCGCTCGAGCTTGTTGTAAGCGCCCCCGGAGGGACCGCTGGGCATCGGGATCCGGACCTCGGTCACGATCTCATCCGGCTTCAGCGCCGTTGTGAAGGGGCTCTTGAAGAAGTCCTCGATGGCAATGACCCGCTCGCCGGTCTGCGACCGGGCGACGATGCTCGCGCCAAGTGCCAGCATCACCGAACCCCAGTCACCTGATGGGTCGGCGTGGCACACCGAGCCGGCCAGGGTTCCGCGGTTTCTCACCAGGGGGTCCGAGATCCAGTGGACAGTGTCGACCAGGATCGGACAGAGCTTCGGGAGGTCGGCGTTTCGTTCGATGTCCACGTGGCGGGCGAGGGCGCCAATGCTGAGGTGCCCGTTGTGGCGGGCGATGCCGGCCATACCCGGCAGGCGTCCTATGTCGACCACGATCCCGGGCTGGGCGAATCGAAGCTTGAGCATCGGAATGAGGCTCTGCCCGCCAGCCATGATCTTGGCGTCATCCCCGTGCTGCTTGAGCAAGGCGAGAGCATCGACCAGGGTGGCGGGAGCGGCATAGTCGAAAGCTGCAGGAAACATCGATTCCCCTCCCAGGCAAGCGCACAAAAAAACACTGGGGGGTAGCTCCCCCAGTACAACAGGGGTATAGCACCCGTTAGTTGCGATGTCAAACAGGTTGCCGGTCAGGCCCTGTGCCGGGGCCGCGCAGGTACGATTCACAGGTGGTCGTCGAGGCCGTCAAGGCACTCACCGCGGCGGAGATCAGCGAGCTCTGCCTCCGGCATACGCTGTACGACTGGTCTGCGCAGGCCGCGCTAAAGCCGATGGCGGTGGCGAGCGCCAAGGGCGTCCACTTTCACACAGTCGACGGCCGGCGCTTCATCGATTTCAACAGCCAGCTGATGTGCGTCAACGCCGGCCACGGCGACCAGCGGATCATCGACGCGATCAAGCGCCAGGCCGACCTTCTCCCATACATCAGCCCGTTCATGGCGACCGAGGTCCGGGCGCGACTGGGCCAGAAGCTGGCGGAGCTCCTACCAGGTGACATCGACAAGGTCCTGTTCACGCTCGGCGGCAACGATGCAAACGAGAACGCCATCAAGATCGCCCGGACCGTGACCGGCCGCTCGAAGATCCTCGCGCGCTACCGCTCATACCACGGCGCCACAGGCACCGCCATCCAGGCGACGGGCGACCCGCGACGCTGGTCGAACGAGGGCGCNNCTCGAAGGCGCTTCCACCATCGCCGCGTTCATCCTCGAGCCGATCACCGGCACCAACGGCATCCTGATCCCGCCCGACGGTTACCTCGAAGGTGTACGCGAGATCTGCAACCGGCACGGCATCCTGCTCATCGCCGACGAGGTGATGACGGGTTTCGGCCGTACAGGGCGCTGGTTCGGCGTCGACCACTGGGGCGTCGTGCCCGACCTCATCACCCTGGCGAAGGGCCTGACCAGCAGCTATGTCCCGCTCGGCGCGGTCGGCATGCGTCCAAAGGTCGCCGCATATTTCGACGATCATGTTTTCTACGGCGGCCTGACTTACAACAGCCATCCGATCGGATGTGCCGCGGCGTTGGGCGCGATCCAGGCCTACGAAGAGGACGACATGGTCGGCAACGCACAACGCATGGGCGAGGTCCTGAAGAAGCATCACCGCCGGCTGCAGGAGCGCCATCCGTGCGTGGGGGCTGTGCGATCGATCGGGTTGTTCGGAGCCATCGAGCTCGTGCGAGACCGCAAGACATTGGAGCCGATGGCGCCGTTCAACGGCGTCTCGCCCGAGATGAAGGCGATCAGCCAGGCGCTCCTCGACGCGGGGATGTACACCTTCGTGCGCTGGAACACGATCATGACCAACCCGCCGCTGTGCATCAGCGAGGCAGAGCTGGACGAGGGCTTCGAGATCCTGGATGGCGTGCTTGAGATTGGCGACCGCGCTCTGAAAAGCTAACCCCCCCGGCCGCCGCGGCCGAATCTATAGAAATCTCAGGGATTGCCAGAGGCTCCATAGATTCCTTAAACTACGGCGGTGCTTAGTCCCGAGTCGCCGGCGGCCAGCTGGCTGAGCATCACCGAGGCCTCCAAGCGACTCAACATTCACCCCGCGACACTGCGCGATTGGTCGGACCGGGGCAAGATTCGAACGTTTCGCACGCCGGGCGGCCACCGGCGCTTCAGCGGAGGCGATGTTGATGCCCTAGCCACCGAGGCCGCGCCCGAGCTCGCGCTCTTCATGAATGCCCTCGTCGGGCAGGCGCGCCTGGCGACCTCGGCCGGCAAGCTCGCGAACGAGTCCTGGTATGCGCGCTTCGACGATGCCGCCAAGCACCGGCAGCGCGAGCTGGGCCACGACCTCATGCGCGTCCTGGTCGCGTACCTGGGCGACACCGACAAGGATTGGAGCGGCGAAGTTCAGGAGCTGGGCGATCGCTACGCGAAGCTCGCCCACGACGTTGGCTTGTCTCTTGGTGATGCGATGCGCGCCTTCCATCTGTTCGACGGCCTGGTCCACTCGAGCGCCAAGCAGCTGTCGGCCGTGCAGGTTGGAGGCCTGGCGGATTTCGAACGTCACGTCGGGTGGTTCCTCAACGAGGTCCGCGTGGCCATGGTCGAGTCTTATTCGGAGGCGTCGAAAGGATGAATACGCTGAACTTTGTGCTGCCGCTGGGCTCATCAGTGCTGAGTTTTGCCTTCGCCGCGATGGTCTTCGACCAGTGGTGGCAGCGGCGCAAGGCTTTCCAGCTCGTGTGGGGAATCGGCCTGCTCTGGTACGGCATCAGCGCGGGCTGCGAGTTCATCGGCGGAGCCTTCGGTTGGAGCGAGCCGCTGTATCGCGCCTGGTACCTCATCGGCGCCTTCTTCGTGGCCGCTTACCTGGGAGCCGGCACGATCTACCTGCTGTCGAAGGCCCGGTTTGGTTACTTCGCCGGAGCGACTGTTTTGATCGGTGGGCTGCTGTCCCTCCTGTTCAGCCACGCAAATGCCAAGGGCGGCGATGTGCCTCTTTATCCTGGCTCCGCGACTGCCGGAACCGTCGCTTTCGTGATTGCCGCCATCGGAGGCATCGCGATAATCGCGGCGACCGCCGTGCGTCCGCGGCTGGCGCCTCACATCGCGATGGGCGTGCTGATCATTGGCTCCGTCGCCGTCGCCTACATGACCTTGACCGCGCCATTGGCTGCTCCCGGTTTTGCTCTTGACCCCGCCACCCACGTCCCGGTGGGAACCGCTTTTCCCGGATACGTGCGTGTCCTCACCGGTCCCTTCAACATCGCCGGGGCGCTGTGCCTGGTATTCGGCGCGATCTACTCGGCGTACATCTACATGCCGAAGCGCAAGGTCATGCGCAACAAGGTGAAGACGCCGGTGATCGCGCAGCTTTACGGCGGCGCCGCGGTGGCGGTGAACCTGGTCGCGTCCACGCCAACCGCTGCCAGCGCCCTGCTCAAGGGCAAGGTGAACTCGCGGGTGCCGGCGACGATCCTGATCGCGCTCGGCGCGTTCATACCGGGGTTGACGAGCGGCCTCAATCGGTTTGGCGTGACCTGGTCGTTCTTTCTCGGCGAATTCCTCGGAGTGCTCCTGATATTCGCCGGCTTCCTCGTGAGCGAGGAGGTCTTCAAGAACATCCGGGTCGGAGCCACACTATGGTCGCGTGGGCCTTCGGACCGCACGCTGGTCACCGAGGGGAGCTCGTCGGGCGACTAAGCGGATCAGGGCGACGGAATGATGCCGGGGATCACATAAGCCTCGATCATCGCGACCACGCCGACCAGACTGGTCAGGATGAGGCTGTACCCGATCACCCGGCGGAAGATCGCGCCTTCCGCGCCGACCATGTTGACGCCGGCTGCTCCCACCGACAGGTTTTGAGGACTGATCATCTTGCCCATCACGCCACCCGAGGAGTTGGTGCCTGCGGTGAGGATCGGGCTGACGTTTCCCAGCTGCTGGGCGGTCTGCGCCTGCAGCGGCCCGAACAACGTGTTCGAGGAAGTGTCGCTCCCGGTCAGGAAGACGCCCAGCCAACCGAGGAAGGCGGCAACAAACGGAAATATGAATCCCGTTTTGGAGAGGGCGATGGCCATGCTCGACGTCATGCCTGAGTAATTCATGATCTGGGCGATCGCGAGGATGAAGGCGATCGTCACGATTGGCAGCGCGAGCTGGCGTAACGTTTTCCCGTAGACCGCGAGGAAATTCACCGATGAACCTCTGAGCCGCATCAACAGGAATGCGATCAGCCCCGCATAGAAGACGAGCGAGCCGGCTGCGGCCAGGAAGTTCCAATCGAACGTAAGGGGGTACTCGGTGGATACCGAGGCGATCGGCTTCTCACGGAAGATTAATGACACCGGCTTGCCGCCGGCGATCTGGTAGGTACCGGGCCAGTAGAAGTTCCAGTCGGGGAACTTGAAAGCCTGCCGGTCCGTGGTCGGGTCGGGCCCAATCCACGGCTGCGGGCAGAGCTTGAACCCGGGGGTTCCACACTTCAGGTCCGCGGTGAGGTTGGCAGGCGCAGCCAGCGCCGTCTTTGGATCATTCACCGGGTGGCCGGAGAAGAAGGGCAGGTTGCCCATCTGGCCGACCAGGATGACCACGACAAGCACCACGTACAACGCGAAAGCGCCCCAGACACGTCCTTGAACATCCACCTTGGAATCGTCTGGGGCGGGAATCTCGACAGCCGCCGCGGGCAGGCCTGTCGCAGGGCTGATAGGGCGCGGTTTGACTGCACCGGCCGTCTCGTGGGCGAACCGCCAGACATGCGCAGGTCGCCAGAACCGAAGGAGCAGGGCAAGGCAGCCCATCGAGACTAGAGCCGCAACGATGTCAGTCAGCTCGGGGCCGACGAAGTTCGAGACGAGGAACTGAACCACCGCAAAGGAGATGCCTGTGACCAAAACCGCCGGCAGGATCTCGCGCATTTTCCGCCAGCCGGCAAGCACGACTATCAGGTAGCCGGGGATGAGGACCGAGAAAATTGGCAGCTGGCGCCCTACCATCGCGGACAGTGCCAGCGTGGTCGAGGTCACGTCCTTGTGCAGGATCGGGGCGACGAGGCCACCCAGCGTGACAACAGGAATTCCGATCGAGCCAAAGGCCACAGGCGCGGTGTTGGCGAGCAGGGCGAGGACGGCGGCGCTCACCGGCTCGAAGCCAAGGCTGGCGAGGATCGAAGCGGTGATAGCCACCGGGGCGCCGAAGCCGGCGATGCCCTCGAGCAGCGCGCCGAAGCTGAAGGCAATCAGGAGGGCCTGCAACCGGCGATCCTCAGTCAGCCGGGTCAGTGAGCGCTTGATGACGTCGAAATCGCCGCTGGCGACTGTCAGGTTGTGGAAAAAGACTGCGTTCAGTACGATCCAGCTGATCGGCCAGAGGCCGAACGCCATGCCCTCTGTGGCGGTTCCGACCGTTACCCCAAAGGGCATGCCCCACACAAGCCAGGCGAGGATGGCAGCGGTCGCCATCGCGCTGACGGCGCAAATCCAGGCCGGCAGACGAAGCACCGCCAGCATGATGAAGAGCACGTAGAGCGGGAGCCCGGCGACCAGCGCCGACACCAGGATGTTGTCGAGCACCGGTTGATAGGCCTGGTGAAAAGCCAGCAGTATCCCCATCGATTTCCCCCCACAGCAGCCGACGACTGACCTGGACTAGGAGAATTGAACTCCGGTCTTGCAACATTTGCAAGCCAACCTGGAGGTCTGCCGTTACTTAGGCTGCCGGCGCCACCAGCTGTTGGATCGCTGTCTCAATCGATGCGCCGGGAACCTCGCCGACCATGATCCGCACGACGTGGCCCGTCTTGTCGATCAAAACGTTGACCGGAAGCCCGACGTCAACCCCATAAGCCGAGGCGATCGAAGCACCGGGGTCGATCACCGACTGGAGAGTCACGTTATCGCCGGCCAGGTACTGGCGCATGCGCACGTTGTCGGTTTCCCTGTAGTTCACGGCAAGCACTGCAAAACTGTTTGCGCTGTAACGCTGCTCGAGTGTCTGCAACGCCGGCAGCTCGTCTTTGCACACGGTGCACCAGGTCGCCCAGAAGGTGAGCAGCACAGGGCGCGATGCGAAGTCCGACAGGCTGACCTTTTTCCCTTGCAAGTCGTAAGAGGTAAAGTTCGGAGCGGGCGCGCCGACGCTCGCGTGACCCGCCGCCACCCACACAGCATTCGAAGACCGGTCAGCGATCACAATTGCAACGCCCGCGGCCGTCGCGACCAGGACGACCAGCAGAGGCAGTGCAAGAGCCCACGCCGGCACCGGACGTACGGGTGGCCTCTGGGCTCCCGTTTGTGCCACCGCGTTCATATGGTCACTGACGCGGCGACCGCTGCAGCAACGAACAGCAGGGCGAGGTAGGCCAGCGAATAGTGGAACAGCGCCATAGCGGACGCGCCATCGCGGCGGCGGGATGCGCGTCCCGCGAGCCACAGAAACACCGCCCCGAGGGCGATGCACGCCACTGCGTAAATGGGTCCGAGCCACACGATGGGAACGGCGCTGACGCCGAGCATGACGAATGAATAGAACAGGATCGACCGGCGCGTCCGCCTTTCGCCCGCAACCACCGGGAGCATGGGCACCTTGGCGGCCGAGTACTGCCGGCTGAGGAGCAGCGCGAGTGCCCAAAAATGCGGCGGCGTCCAGAAGAAGATGATCGCGAAGAGGGCCCATGCGAGCGGGCTCAGAGAACCGGTCACCGCGGCCCAGCCGACCAGCGGAGGAAAGGCGCCAGCGGCGCCGCCGATCACTATGTTCTGCGCCGTGGACCGCTTGAGCCACATCGTATATACGAGCACGTAGACCAGGCCGCCGGCGAGGGCGAGCGCGGCCGCGAGGCGGTTCGCGGAGACTGCGATCAAGGCCACTCCCCCAAGACCGACCGCGATGCCAAACGCGAGCCCCGCAGCGGGGCTGATCCTCCCCGCGGCTATCGCTCGGCGCCGGGTGCGCGGCATGAGCTGGTCGATGTCACGGTCGAACCAGCAGTTGACGGCGCCTGCTCCGCCGGCCGCCATGGCACCGCCGAGCAGTGAGCCGATGAGCACGCCGGGCGAAGGCCAGCCGCGGGCCGCGACAACCATCGCACTGAGCTCGGTGACGACCAGCAGCAGGATGATCCTGGGCTTGAGGAGTGCGACGTAATCGCGGGCGACCTGGACCCACAACGCAAGTAGTGGGCGCGAAGATCCAGCCGCCTGCGGCTTGACCTGGGCCTCAACCGCCATGGACTTGCCCCTTCTCGGCCCGTACGCCGAGTTGTCCGCGCGAATCCTCTTCGGCGAGCCACTGGAAAAGGAAAACAATCAGTGCGATCGAGTAGGAGATCGCGCCGGGAACCCACATCATGCCGCCGCCGATCTGTTGATCGGTCAGGGCGGAGATGCCTCCGGGCCGCGACGGCAGCAGCGCATACGAATAGAAGGGGACAGTCGCAAACGACAGGACGCCCGCGAGGCCCCACGACTGCACCATCGCGAGGAACACGTAGCCTGCCCTCTCAAGGGTTCCCAGCGGCGCGCGGAACGGCCGCTGGTCGATGAGCTGCGCCCAGAACGCGATTCCCAACACCAGGAACAGCGTGTGCTCGAGATGGTGGACCAGGTGGTTGCTCAAAGTCAGGTTATACAGAGCCGGCAGGTGCCACAGCCAGAGATTGGCGGCTGCCAGAACCCAGATGACCGAGGGTCGCGAGACCTGGTGATAGACAGCTCGAAGCCAGGCCAACCGAGGCTGCAGAAAGAGCGGCCGCGCGACCGCCCGCCGAAGTCGGAGCGGCAGCGCCCGCCACATGCGTGTCCACGGCGACGCGAGCGCCAGCAGTGGTGCGGCCACGACCATCAGCAGGAGGTGCTGGACCATGTGCACCCAGAAAAGCTGGCGCGCCAGAATGTCGATGGGGCTTTGAAGGGCGACAAGGATCGTTAGCAGGCCGAGCCAGAAGGCAAGCTCTCGCCATCGCCCGGCAGAACCCTGCCGGCTGCGCGACAGTCCCAAGCCTCCGATCACATAAAGAACGCCGGCGAGCTCGACCCCGATGAGGACGACCGGCTCGAACGGCCAATACGCGAGGACCCCTAACCCCGGGGGCATGTCAGATGAAATACAGGACTAGGTAAGCGACCACGCCGACGCCGGCAAGCATCACCATGAAGTTGCCAAACGCGGCGGCTGAGGCGGGCCTGGCCGTTGTATCACCGATCGGAGTTGCCTGCGCGATGTGCGTGCCGAGCCAGATCATGGCCACCACCACCTCGGCCATCAATACCGCCTTGAGGCCAACGAAGACGCTGACATAGCCGCCGCCGAACTGAGGATCAAACCCCAGGTGCTTGAACTCATACACCTGGAATCCCAAATAGAGCACGCCTGCAAGGAGCGCGAGCCAGAAGAGCATTCGGGCGGTCGCCGGCGTCTTTCCCACGGAGCGGGCTCCAAGTACGACTAGGCCAGCGGCGGCGATGAGCAGCAGAAGCATGATCCCGGCGATGCGACGATTTGGGTGCACAACCCAGGCGGGCATCCAATCGTTGCCGTTGTTGAGCGAGCGGAGATAGAAAAATGCGAAGAAGAACGCGACGAACAACATCGCGTTGGCGCCCATGAAGATCCACATACCGACGCCGCTGACGCGGGCATCAACCTCAGTCGTCCACTCGGGCGCGGAAGCCACCAGGTTCGGCAGGCCTCGGGACTGCGTAGAGTGCTGGCTCACGAGGGGACCGGCTCCGCGCCAAGGCCTCGCCGGCCCAAATCAGACGACCCTCCCAGATCTGCGACGGGTTTTGCGCTGGGGTTGCCGTAGTCATACGGGGAGCCTGTGAACACCGGAATCTTCTCGAAGTTCCGGCGGCCGAGCGGCGTTGGCAGCATCCACTCGATCGAACGCACCTGCCAGGGGTTCGCGGGCGCCACCTTGAAGGTGAAGAACCACGACCAGATGACGTTGAAGGCGAAAAACAGCATCGAGGCAAAGAGGATGAAAGCCCAAATCGACACCCAGTCGTTGAGTGTCTGCAGGTCCACCGCGTACGTCGACACTCGACGCGGCATGTCAAGCAAGCCGGCCGCAAAAAGGGGCATGAATGCCATGTTGAAAGCGATCATCATCCACCAGAAGTGGATCTT
>PLYD01000290.1 GCA_003151665.1 Candidatus Dormiibacterota bacterium | reverse complement strand
TACCGCCACCTGATGTCGAGTGGTCGTTCACCCGAGTCCTTGACGTTCTTCAGCAGGACCGAGGCTCTGAACACGAACGGGCAGAGGTAGTCGTAGAAAACGTCGAGCTGCCGGACCGATGTGGGGTTCACGATTGGTCTTACCGTTGCCATGATCTCTAAAGCTCCAACGCGGCTTGTGCTCACCCGTATTCCAGACACGTGGTCATGGATGCGCCCGGACCTGCTGATCCGGGTCCTGCCATTCGCCCTGGTATTCGCTGCCGTCTACGTTCTCGCGTCGCGACCGGCGTGGGTGGGCGTGGCACCCGGGCGGATTCCAGATCAGCTCGCTTTCGGCCTGGTGGCGGCGCCGATCATGTTTGTCGCGGCGATGCTCGCCCAGCTGTGGCTTGCGCGGCGACGAGGTGCGCTGCGTGCGCCCGCGAATGGGGCAGATGCCTGGTTTCAAGCGGGTTTTTACACCCTGAACGGGCCCGTCGAGGAGGTTTTCTTCAGGGGCCTGGTCCAGGGAAGCCTCGGCGCTGCGTTCGGTGCGCCGGTCGGTTTCGCGATTGGAACCGCGGCCTACGTCATCTATCACCGGCTGGGATGGCCCTGGATCGATACCCTGGCCACGGCGCTGGTGGGAGTGCCGCTCGGACTGGCGTTCTGGCTGCTCCCGGGACCGCCATCGCTCGTCGGGGTCTCGATCGCGCACATCGCGGCCACCTGCGGCTTCCTCGGACCGGGACCGTACCTCTTGAAGAAGCTGGGCCTGGTCTAGACCTGACGGCGCCGAACGGCGAGATAGACCAGGGATGAGAAGACCAGCACCACGAGAGCCCACCAGAGGATGTCGCCGGCACCCGACGCTGGCGGGATGGTCGCAAGGGCCTGGCTGGCGTCTGCCGCGGTTCCGCCCGTCAGCTGGATTTCGGTCCGCGCGATATCACCGGTCGCGCTGCTGGTCAGCTGGTGAGGAACGACCCAGTACAGAACGTCGAATACGGCTCTCAAGAATCCGTTGTCGATCACACCCTGGTGCGTCAGGTTGTGGATCGTCACCACCAGTGATGAAACGACGTCGTAGTAGATGAACGCCACTACCGCAGCGATGATGTTGTTCATCCAGGTGCTGAGTGCCAGGACGATCAGCATCACGACAACGGTGTTGGCGACCACCGCCAGAACCTCGGCGGTGAGAGCGCTTTCGAGCCCTCCGCCGAACAGGAGCATCGCCAACCGCGCCTCGATTCCGAGGCCGCCAACGACGAGCACGAGAGCCGCGACCGCGGCGGAGATCTTGCCGATCGTGTAGGCCAGTCGCGATATCGGTTTGGAGAACAGGCTGACCGCGGTGCCGGACTCAAGGTCGTGGTAGATCGTCGTCATTCCGATGGCGAAGGCGATGAGAAGGGCAAAGATCCCCAGCGCCCCGAGAAGATAGGTAACGAAGACTGCCTCGAGGAGTTGGCTCATCTGAGCGGGGTCCAGGGGGGTTGCTCCGTTCAATGACTGTGAGCCGGAGCCCCCTGTCGTGAGCGTGTTGGCGATCTTGAGGAAGATTCCCAGAAGAACGATGCCGCCGGCGCCGACCAGGAAGAAGACAAGCAGGATTCGCCGCCTCGAAAGTTCGAGGAACGTATAGCGCGCCACAGCCAGAGTGCCGTTCACAGCTGTTCCTTCTCCGAGATGAACGACGGGAGCTGGTCGCGCTTCGGCGATGAGGCCTCGACCAACTCGACAAACACATCCTCGAGGGTGCGGCCCTCCGGCACCACTTCAGCCATGGTGCCCTCTTTCAGCACATGGCCCTTGGCGAGGATCGCGACGGTGTCGCAGACCAGCTCGACCTCGCTGAGGAGGTGGCTGTTGAGCAGGATCGCCACGCCGCTTGCCTTCAGCGACTCGATCAGCGCCCTGACATCGCGGCGCCCGAGGGGGTCGAGGTCGGCGGTCGGCTCGTCGAGGATCAGCAGCTTCGGCCGGCCCAGGATCGCTTGCGCGATGCCGAGGCGCTGCTTCATGCCCTTGGAGAACTGGCGGACCTGTCGCTTCTCCTGATCCAGGCCTGCGAACGCGAGCGTCTCGGGGATCCGCCTCTTTCGGTCGTCTTCGTCAAGACCCAGTAGGCTCGCGAAGTAATCGAGCACCTCGCGAGCGCGGAGGAACTTCGGGAAGTCGGGATCCTCAGGCGCGAACCCCAGCTGCGCGCGTGCTGCAGGATCGCCTGGCTTGGACCCGAACAGGGAGATGGCGCCACCGTCGGGCCTCAGGAGACCCGCAATCATCTTGACCACGCTGGTCTTGCCGGAGCCGTTTGGACCCAGCAAGCCGAAGGCCTGGCCCGGCTCCAGTGCGAACGTGACACCGTCCACGGCCCACGGATCGCGGCGCCGGTACCGCTTGCGGAGCGCCTCGACGCTCACCACCGGTGCCATCAGCCAGCCGAATATACATGCGAGTGACCAACCTCGACGATTTGCAACGGCGGACTCTCGTGTGGGCCGGGCTGGCCGTGATCCTCACCGCCTTCGACGGCTCGGTGCTGGTTTTGGCCCTGCCCGCAATCGCGTCCGACTTTCATGCGCAGATTCCCGGCCTGTCCAATCTTGGCTCGGTACTTGCGCTTGGCTCATTGGGCGCACTGCCTTTGGCGACGCTGGCCGACCGCTTTGGACGCCGGCGGCTGATCGCTATCGGTGTCGCCGGGTTCTCAATCGCGAACTTCGCGAGCGCCTTCGCGCCTTCGCTGACAGCGCTCGCTCTCATTCGTCTCGTCGCCGTCTGTTTCGAGGCCATGGTCGGCGGCGTGGCCACCGCGCTGATAGTCGAGGAGGCGCCAGCCGGTCGTCGCGGCCAGGCGGTGAGCGTTCTGGCTGTGCTGGCGGGGATCGGCGCCGGCATCACCGTCATCAGCTACCCGTTGCTGGCGCCGCACTGGCGGTGGCTGTTCCTGGCTGGAGGCATCGGCGTCTTTCTCGCCCCCGTGATCTGGTTCAGGCTTCCGGAAGGCCGGACCTGGCTCGGCGTCCCGGTGAGCGGTTCGGCGCTGCGCCTGCTGCTGCAGCCCGCGTGGCGGCGCAGGGTCGCGATCATCGCCGGGATGACCGCGTTGCTCGCCGTCCTCCTCGAGCCTGCCGGACTGCTGTTCACCGTCTACGCAAGCGACGTCCTGCGTCTTTCGCCCGTCGCGATCAGCGTCCTGATCGTGGTCTCGGGCATCGCCGGCGCGGGTTCGTACCTGGCCGGCGGCTATCTCACCGACCGGTTCGGCCGGCGGGGACCCGCCATCGTGCTCACGATCGCGACCGCGATCGCGACGAGCCTCAGCTTCGCAACCGCGACAGCGGGCTTCTACATAGGCAACGTCTTGTGGAGCGCCTTTGCCAGCGCTTCCACGCCTGTCTTCGGCGCCTGGACCGCGGAGCTTTTTCCGACGCGAGCCCGCGCGACCGCCGAGCTGACGGCTTCGGTGGCCGCGGCGATCGGCAGCGTTATCGGGCTTCAGGCGGTTGGCTACCTGACGCCGTCCGCGGGTTTGGGCCGCGCGATCGAGCTGGGTGGAGTGGCGGCAATCGCGGGCGCGCTCCTGCTATTCCTGCTGCCGGAGACCAAACAGGCGCCCCTGCCTGACTAGAGTTAGGGCAAAAGAGTGGATCGCGCTAGAGCTGTGGTCGTCGGTGGCGGCATCACCGGCGCGAGCGTCGCCTACCACCTCGCGAAGGCAGGCTGGCGCGACACCGTCCTGGTCGAGAAGGACGAGCTGACCAGCGGCTCGACCTGCCACGCCGCCGGCCTGGTGACCCAGTTCAACCCTTCTCCGACGATGATGCGATTCCGCCGGTACAGCATCGAGATGTACCAGGAGCTCGGCGTCTTCGAGCAGGTCGGCGGCCTGCGGTTTGCTTCGAGCGAGGAGCAGCTGAAGGAGCTGCAGCGCGGCGTCAGCCGCGCTCGCGGGATCGGTCTCGACGTCGAGCTCGTCTCCGCCGAGGAGTCCGCCCGCATGATGCCGGCGATCACCAAGCGTTCGCTGTACGGGGCGGTCTGGGTTCCGACCGACGGCCACCTGGACCCCCACACCGCCACGCATATGCTGGCCTCCGCGGCGCGCAAGCTGGGCGCACAGGTATCGACCCAGCGCCGCGTCACTGGAATCCGGCTAGGAAGCGCCGGCGAAGTGAAAGCAGTCGAAACCGACGCGGGGACCATCGAGACCGACGTGCTGGTGATCGCCGGTGGCATCTGGGCACCGCAGGTGGCGGCGATGGCCGGCGCTTTCATCGTCTCGACTCCGGTCGACCACCAGCACGCGGCCCTGCTCGCGGTGCCCGGTCACGAGCTCCCTCACGACATGCCGTGCTTTCGCGACCCGGACAACCTCGTATACGGAAAGTCGGAAGCGGGTGGCGTAGTCCTCGGGGGGTACGAGGCCGACCCGGTTGCGCGCTGGATCGACGGCGTGCCGTGGGATCATGCGGGCACATCGCTCCCGCCCGACCAGGCCCGGTTCGAGCCGCTCCTGGCCGGGGCCGCGCGCCGGTTCCCGTTCCTGGGTGAGGCCGGTCTCGTCAAGCTCGTCTGTCACCCCGACGCGATGACGCCCGACGCCAATCCTCTCGTCGGTCCCGTGCCGGGTGTTCCCGGCCTCTACCTCGCCGCGGGCCTGTCCCTCAACGGATTCGGAGGCGCCGGCGGCATCGGTCGTTCGCTCGCGGAGCTGATCACGACGGGCGAGACCGAGCTCGACCTGTATCCATACCGGCCGTGGCGCTTCGGGCCCGTGCATCGCGACCACCGTTACGTGGCTGAGCTCGCACGCGAGGCGTATCGCTACTACTACTACCTGCGCTACCCATTCGACTCCGACGAATGGGGCCGGCCGCGGCGAACGAGCGCTCTGCACGAGCGAATGCAAGACTCGGGCGCGGTCTTCGGCGCCAAGCATGGATGGGAGCGCGCCGAGTACCTGGACCCGGGGCGGCCGTGGCGGCGCGCCGGCGCTGACCAGCGCCGGTTCGGCTGGACCAGGCCCCCGTATTTCGACGTCCTGGCGGAGGAGCATCGCGCGTTCCGCGAGCGAGTCGGCGTCATCGACATGACGTCCTTCGGAAAGATCGACGTCGTCGGCCCGGGTGCCCTGTCCCTGCTGGAACGCGTGGCTGGAAACCGGATCGACCGGCCCGTGGGCACGGTGGTGTATACGCAGCTGCTGGAAAAGAACGGCGGGATCGCGGCCGATGTCACCGTGACCCGGCTTGCGGAGGAGCACTTCAGGGTGGTGACCGGGGCCGGTTACGTCAACAGCGATCTCGGCTGGCTTCGATTGCAGGTGCACGAGGGCGATGCGCGTGTCGAGCTTCGCGAGACCACCGACGAGCTGTCGGTGATCGGGATGTGGGGCCCTCACGCGCGGGACGTGCTGGAGCAGGTCACTGATGCGGACGTGTCGGATGCCGGGTTTCCTTTCATGCAGGCACGACAGGTTCGAATCGGAGGCGCATCCGCTCTCGCGCAGCGCGTGACGTACGTCGGCGAGCTGGGTTGGGAGATTTATCTCGAACCGGGTTGGGCGGTCCAGGCGTGGGATCGCCTCATGTCCGCCGGGCGTGCCTTCGGGATCCGGCCGGGCGGTTATCGCGCGCTCGATTCGCTGCGCATGGAAAAGGGCTACCGCTACTACGGGACCGACCTGACCTTGCTCGACAATCCTTTCGAATCCGGCCTCGGTTTCTGCGTGCAGCTGGACAAGGGCGAGTTCAATGGCCGGGATGCACTGGTGGCCGCGCGTGAAGCCGGTATCAAGAGGCGGCTCCGCACCCTGGTTGTCGGCGATGACGAGTACGTGCCGATCTACGGCGGTGAGGCGGTCCACGGCGCCGATGGTGTGGTCGGGCGCGTGCGGAGCTGCGCGTACGGCTTCACCGCAAAAAAGAATCTCGCTTACTCGTACCTGCCCGTCGAGATCGGGCCCGGCGGCCAGGTCCAGGTCGAGGTGTTCGGCAGCCTGGTGCCGGCGAGCGTGACGGCCGACGCCGTGATCTCGCGGCTGGGCGCGCGCTAGTGAAATCTCGTGTCGACGAAGCCATCGGGCTTGTCTTGCTGTGGAAGGGCCAGGATGTCAAGGTTTCGCAGCTGTCAGGTGGGCTCACCAACGAGAACTACCTGGTCGAAGCAGGCCGGCAGCGCTACGTGATGCGGATTCCTGGACAGTCGACCGAGCTGCTCTCGATCGATCGAACCAACGAGGTGTTCAACACGAAAGCCGCAGCGACCACTGGTATCGGTCCGCAGGTGTTGGAGCACATCCCTGCCCTCGACGCGCTCGTGCTCGAGTTCATATCTGGCGCGACGATGTCGGCGGCGACCCTCCAATCGAAAGAGATGGCGTCGCGGATGGCCGCATCGTTTCGCAGCCTGCATGCCGCGCCGCGCTTTCTTAAGGACTTCAACATGTTCCGGCTGATCGAGGAATACCTCCGCATCGTCGACGAGCACGGAGTGACGATCCCTCCCGGCTATCGCGACCGGCTGGCGATGATCGCGCGGATCGAAGAAGCGGTCAAGAGCGTTGCGCTGCCGGCGGTGCCCTGCCATAACGACCTCCTGTGCGAGAACTTCATCGACGACGGCGACGCCCTCCGCATCGTCGATTACGAGCTCAGCGGCAACAACGACCCCTGCTTCGACCTGGGCAACACGGCGCAGGAGGCGGAGTTCGACCAGGACCTGCGCGCTGCGCTTTGCGCCGCCTACTTCGGTCGCGAGGACTCGCGGCAGCTGGCGCGGATGAACCT
>PLYD01000163.1:16496-16621 GCA_003151665.1 Candidatus Dormiibacterota bacterium | reverse complement strand
TTGACCTGGTGGCAGATGCCCATGCCTGGCGGCACCAGCGAGAAGTTGTTGAAAGCCTGCTGCGCCCAGCGCAGGAGGGCATAGCGCTCGTGGTTGCGCTCGATCTCGCGCTCGATGTTGCGGGT
>PLYD01000163.1:0-16457 GCA_003151665.1 Candidatus Dormiibacterota bacterium | reverse complement strand
AGGCGGCGGCTTGGGCCAACCGGCCAGGCTCTTGACGTTCGCCTCGTCGGTGGTGCCGGCCTCGCTGAGGCGGAGCAGCCCTTCGAGCAGGACTTTCACGGTCATCGGGAGCCCGGATGGGTCGGGGAGGCCGGACTTCGAGAGAACGGTCAGTGGGTAGTAGTCAAGCTCGGTGCCTTTGAGTCGGGACCGGGCCGCGATCACGCTTTCATCGTACTAGGACCGCTTGCGTGACCTGCCCTCTCGCAAGACACGCGAGATTCGCAGCGGGTCCTCGCCAATCTCGATCGCCTCCAGAGGTTGCGGCAGGGCGAGGCGCCAGTTCGGAAACTCGGTGGTGGTGCCTGGCACGTTGGGTCGCTCTTCGACGCTCAGCGCGTCCTCCATCGAGGCCAGCACGATGCGCGACCGCGAAGCGGCCAGCGCCGCGTAAGTGGTGGCGGCGACATCGATTGGCGGCGTGCCGTCGGGTGCGTGCGTCACGTCATCGAGGCGCTGGCGGAGGCGGTGCTGCCGGTGGTCTGGCTCGCTCAGCTTCCACGTGCCTGCCAGCGTCGGGAGGTCGTGGGTGCCGACCGCCGCCACCGAGTTCTTCGGCCACTGGTCGGGCGTTGGGCCCTCGAACCAGAGGAGGCTGTACGAAAGTGCGCCGCGCTGGCGCAGCCGCCTCCGCACCGCGGGCTCGACGAGGCCGAGATCCTCACCGATAACGAACGCCTTGGCGCGCCGGCTCTCGACCGCAAGCAGCGCCAGTAGGTCGGAGGCGGGGTAGCGAACGTATGCGCCGCCCGCGGCGCCCATTCCGGTCGGGATCCAGAAAAGGCGGAAGAGTCCCATCACGTGGTCAAGGCGGATGCCTGCAGCGTGGGTGGTCGCGCTCCGGATCGCCTCGACGAACGGCTCGTAGTGAGCGCGGCGCAGCTTCCAGGGATCGAATGGAGGCAGCCCCCAGTCCTGGCCCTCTCGAAAGAACTCGTCCGGCGGTGCACCCACGCGCATGTCGTGCGCGAGGAGGTCCTGCCAGCGCCAGGCATCAAAGCCGTCGGAGGCGAAGCCGACCGGCACGTCGGTGATGAGGCCGATCTCGCGCGCCGCGCGTGCCATCTGCCGGTCGAGGTGGAACTGCTGCCAGATGTGGAAAGCGACGCGGCGGGCGAGGCGGCGTCGTTCGGCGTCGACGCCCGCTCCCTTTGGATGGCGCAGCTCCGCGGGCCAGCTCCGCCACGCCGCGCCGTGCTCCTCGGCGAGCGCGTTGTAGGTTGCGAAATCGCGAAGCGGTTGGCCCTTGCTGTGCGCCCACGGCCCGAGCTTGGGTGGGTCAGGCGCGACCTTGAACACCGCCTCCAATGCCCTGGTCTTCAGACGGAACACCTCGTCGTAATCGATGAGGCGATGCTCATTCAGCGCTTGGGCTTGCGCGCGCAACGGTTCGAGCTCAACGGCGACCTGCTCTGCGCCCTCGATTTCTTCGATGCGGAGATACATAGTGTTGCGGAAGCGCCGCGATGAGGCGTAGTACGGCGATGCCTCGTAAGGAAGGATCGGTGTCTGCGCGCCGAGCGGGTTGAGGAGGAGCACCTCGGCGCCCTGCTTGCGCGACCATTGCGCCAGGCGTCGCAGGTCGGCCATGTCGCCGATGCCCCAGCTGTCGCGAGAGCGCGCTGCGTAGAGCTGCACGGCCCAGCCCCACGCGCGGTGGGGAGCGATTGCGCAGGGCTCCGGCGGCAGCTTGAGGCGCCGCGCGCGAGGCGGATTCTCGCCTGAAGCGCCCATCGCTTTGAGGATTGCGTCCTCGGTTTCGGGCGACGTTTCAGTGAGCTGTCCCTGGTAGCTCCAGTAGGACGGCAGCACTCCCCACCGCATTGCGCGCTCGCTCATGTGGCTTCAAGTATCGGGGGCACCCTATATTTCGCGCCATGGCGGTGAGCTCGGCGCTGCACGGAGTGGTCAGGAGACGCGAGGATCCGCGCCTGGTCACCGGCGCCGGCAAGTACACCGACGACGTTCAACCGGCTGGCTGCCTGCACGCCGTCTTCGTGCGCTCCCCGCACGCGCATGCGCGCATCGCATCTGTTGACGTGAGCGCTGCGGTTTCGTTGCCCGGAGTCGTCGGGGTGTTTCAGGCAGCGGACCTCGCGTTCGAGTCGGAGACGCCGCGCCCGCGACTCTGCGCCGACGAGGTCAAGTTCGTCGGGGACGCGGTCGCCGTGGCGGTGGCGGAGACGCGGGAGGCGGCGGTCGATGCGGCTGCGGCGGTGGTTGTGGACTACGAGGTTATGCCGGCACTGGTCGACACCACCCGCGCGCTCGAGGCGGGCGCAATCCTGGTGCATCCCGACAAGGGCGACAATCTCGCGTTCGAGTTCGACCTGGGAGAAGAGGGCGCGCTCGAAGGCGCCGACGTGGTGGTGCGGTCGCGTTTTGTAAATCAGCGACTCGCCGCGGTCCCCATCGAGGCCAATGCGGTGGTGGCGGAGCCTGATGGGGAGGGCGGGATCCGCATGTGGACCTCGACCCAGGTGCCTTTTGGGGTCCGTGGCGCTGTCGCCGATTCGCTCGGGCTGCCGGAGGCGAGCGTGCGCGTGATCGCGGGTGACGTGGGCGGTGCTTTCGGGGCCAAGCTGATGACCTATCCCGAGCAGAGCGTGATCGCGGCCATTGCCAAGAAGCTCGATCGCCCCGTGCGCTGGTTCGAGTATCGAACTGAAAACATGGTGGCGATGACGCACGGGCGCGGCCACGTGCAGAACGTTGCGCTGGGAGCCACCGCCGAAGGCAAACTCGTCGGCTTCGAGGCGGACGTGATCGCGGACGCCGGCGCTTATGCGGGGTTATCGCCGCCGCAGCTCGTGCTCACCGCACTTCTTGCCTCCAGCGTTTACGCGATCCCACGCATTCGCTGGCGTGGCAGCTGCGTGTACACCAACACCGCAGTCATGTCCGCATATCGCGGCGCCGGACGGCCTGAGGCGATCGCGATGATCGAGAGGGCGATGGACATGCTGGCGGCGGAGCTCGCGATGGATCCCGCCGACCTGCGGCGCCGCAACCTGATCGGTGGACCTTTCCCGTACACGACGGCAACGGGACTCACTTACGACACCGGCGACTATGCGAAAGCGCTCGACCTCGCGCTCGAGGCCGCGGGTTATGAGGGGCTGCGACGCGAGCAGCGCGCGCGGCGCGAAAAGGGCGACCGGCTGCAGCTCGGTATCGGGGTGTGCACCTACGTGGAGATGACCGCGGTGCTGAACACGACCGAGTTCGGCGAGGCGCGTGCCGAGGCGGACGGATCGATCGTGATCGCGGTTGGCACCACCGCCAGCGGGCAGGGCCACGAGACCGCTTACGCGCAGCTGGCTGCACAGATGCTCGGGGTTCCGATCGACAGCGTTCGGATCGTGCAGTCGGACACCGGGGTGGTGGCTCGAGGGTCGGGCACGTCGGGGTCGCGCTCGTTGCAGCTCGGAGGGAGCGCGGTCCGCGGCGCGTGCGTCGCGCTCGTTGAGAAGGCGAGGCTGGAGGCGGCGCGGCGGTTGGAGGCGGACGCGGAGGACGTCGTGCGCATGCCTGATGGGCGATTTGGTGTCGCAGGCGTTCCTGCGACCGCGCTGAGCTGGGCGGAGCTGGCCTCGCAGGCGACGCTGGTCGCGCAGATCGATTTCGAGCAAGACGACCAGACGTTTCCATTTGGATGCCACGTCGCCGTGGTCGAGGTGGACGTCGAGACGGGCGAGGCGCGGCTCGTGCGACACATCGCGGTGGATGATTGCGGGACCGTGCTCAACCACATGCTGGTTGAGGGGCAGATCCACGGCGGGGTCGCGCAGGGTGTGGCGCAGGCGCTCTACGAGGAGTTCGTCTACGACGCCGACGGCAACCCGCTGACCACGAGCCTCATCGACTATGTGATCCCGACGATCGGGGAGATCCCGCAGGTCGAGACGATTTCAATGGAGACGCCGACGCCGCTCAACCCGTTAGGGGCCAAGGGGATCGGGGAGTCGGGGACGATCGGCTCGACGCCGGCGGTGCAGAACGCTGTGATCGACGCGGTTTCACACCTAGGAGTGCGGCACATCGACATGCCGCTGCACCCGATGAGGGTGTGGGAGGCGATTCGGGCGGCGCAGGGAGCCTAGCGAGCGCGCCATGGGCATCGACGACCCGCGCCTAGCATTCGCTGTCGAAAGGTGGGGCCTGACGATGGGCGAGCCATATCCGGACGTCTATCCTGGCAACTTCGTCTGTCGGTGCAGCCTGCCTGACGGCACGCAGGCCGTTATCAAGACCGAGCCTGAGCGCGGCGACGGTGAGTTCCTGAGCGGAATCGACGCCTTGCTTCTCTACGGTGGCCATGGCATGGTCCGCGTTTTGGAACTGGCACGGGCAGAGCGCGTGGTGCTAATGGAGCTCGTCGTGCCCGGCGAGACGACTTGGCGCGAGCCAATCGACCGAGCTCTCGAGGCCGTGGCATCCGTGATGAGCAAACTTCGGATGGCGCCGCCACCCGCCTACTCGTTTCCTGACGTCCGTGGTTATCGTCGCGCTTGGTCTGGCAACATCCGCCTGTACGGGGGCCCAGGACCGATCGACCCAGATCTCTTTGAGGAGGGCGAGCGGCTGTTCGTCGAGCTGTGCGATACATCGGTGGCGCCAGTTGTCCTCCACGGAGACCTGCACTTCGGCAACGTGCTGAGCTCGGATCGCGAATCCTGGCAGGCAATCGACCCGAAGGGACTTATAGGCGAGCCCTGCTACGAAGTTGGCGATGTCCTTCGAAATCGTGTGGATGAGCTGTACGAGAAATCGGATCCGGTGGGGGCGATGCGACGCCGAATCGAGGTGATCTCGGATCTCACTGGTTTTGATCGTGAACGCATTCGGCTCTGGGCCCTCGCACAGGCGGTGCTTTCAGAGATCTGGACCGCTGAAGATCCCGACGGATCTGCGAATGTCGATCTCCGCGCTGCGCGGCTTCTCAAGCAGATTGGGCCGATCGGTTAGGTGGGTTGCCGCTGAGAAGTCGCTTCCCGACGCCTCGATTTAGCGGGTGTCTTCCTCGTATCCGAGGATTGGGCGCAGCCACCGCTCCACCTCCGGCAGCGGCATCGATTTGCGCTCCGCGTAGTCCTCGACCTGGTCCTTGCCCACCTTGCCGACCATGAAGTACTTCGACTTCGGGTGCGCGAAGTACAGGCCCGCCACCGCCGCGGTCGGCGTCATCGCAGCCGATTCCGTCAGCTCCATTCCGATCGAGCGCGCGTCCAGCAGATCGAAGAGCTTGAACTTCTCCGAGTGGTCGGGGCACGCGGGGTAGCCGTACGCGGGCCTGATGCCCCTGTACTTCTCTCCGATGATGTCCTCGCGCGACAGCACTGGGCCCGTCTCGTACCATCCGCGCCTCACGACGTGGTGCAGGTACTCGGCGAACGCCTCCGCCAGTCGGTCGGCCAGGGCTTTGGCCATGATCGAGCGGTAGTCGTCGTGCTCGGCGGCGAAGCGCGCGGACAGCTCGTCAGCGCCCAGCCCAGCTGTGACCGCGAAGCCGCCGACGTGGTCTCCGCCATCGGCGACGAAGTCGGCCAGCGACAGGTATGGCTTCTCGTCGCCGTGGTCGACCTGCTGCCGCAGCATCGGCAGGCGCACGCCGTTGTCGAGGACGATGTCGTCGCCCTCCGAGTGAGCGGCCCAGAAGCCGTAGACGCCCTTTGCGCGGAGCCAGCTATTGGCCTCGATCTCGTCGAGCAACTCCTTGGCGTGACCGAACAGCTCCCGAGCGGCCGCGCCGTGTGAGGGGCTCTCAAGGATCGCCGGGAACTTTCCTTTCAGCTCCCACGCGTGAAAGAAAAAGGTCCAGTCGATGAACTCGCGCAGCTCCGACAACTTCGGTTCGATCACGCGCGTGCCGGTGAACGGCGGCGTCGGGAGGTCGTCGAAGCCGAGCGCTGACTTCTTGTCGCGTGCCTCGTCGAGCGGCAGCAACGTGCGCTTGGCCGTCGTGTGCTGCGCGCGCAGCTTGTCCTGCAGCGCGCGGTTGGCCTTGTCGAAGATGGGGCGTCGATCTTTGTCAAACAGGTCGGACACGACCCCAATTACCCGCGAAGCGTCCAGCACGTGGACCGTGGGGCCCGTGTACGCGGGCGCGATGCGCACAGCCGTGTGCTGCTTGGACGTCGTCGCGCCACCGATGAGCAGCGGCATGGTGAAACCGCGACGGGTCATCTCCTTGGCGACGTCGACCATCTCGTCGAGGGACGGTGTGATCAGACCTGACAGTCCGATGGCGTCGGCGCCGAGCTCGATCGCGGTGTCCAGGATCTTGTCGGCGGGCACCATCACGCCCAGGTCGAAGACCTCGTAGTTGTTGCAGCCCAGCACCACGCCCACGATGTTCTTGCCGATGTCGTGGACGTCGCCCTTGACCGTGGCGGTCACCAGCTTGCCGCGAACGCTCACGCTCCCCGACGCTTTCTTCTCCGCCTGCATGAACGGCTCGAGGTATGCGACCGCGCGCTTCATCGCCCGCGCGCTCTTGACCACCTGGGGCAGGAACATCTTGCCGGCGCCGAACAGGTCGCCCACCACCTTCATGCCATCCATCAGCGGGCCCTCGATCACCAGCAGCCCGGCGCCGAGCTTCTGGCGCGCCTCCTCGGCGTCGGCCTCGATGAACTCGACCTCGCCGTGCAGCACCGCATACGCAAGGCGCGCCTCCACGGCGCCCTCGCGCCACGTGAGGTCGACCTCCCGCTTGGCGCCCGCGCCGGAGACGTTCCTCGCAAACTCGACGAGGCGCTCGGTGGCGTCGGGCCGGCGGTCGAAGATGATGTCCTCGACCAGCTCGAGCAGGTCCTTCGGGATGTCCTCGTAGACGGCGAGCTGGCCGGCGTTCACGATGCCCATGTCGAGGCCCGCCTTGATCGCGTGGTAAAGGAAGGCCGAGTGAATCGCCTCCCTCACGCGGTCATTGCCGCGGAAAGAAAAGGAGAGGTTGGAGACGCCGCCCGAGACGCGCACGCCGGGGAATCGCTTCTTTATCTCCCTCGTCGCGTCGATGAACGCTTTGGCGTAGCCCGCGTGCTCCTCGATGCCGGTCGCGATCGGCAGGATGTTGGGGTCGAAGATGATGTCCTCGGCGTGAAAGCCGGCCTTCTCCGTGAGCAGCCTGTAGGCGCGGCTCGAGATCTCGATCTTGCGCTCGAACGTGTCCGCCTGGCCGGCCTCGTCAAAGGCCATCACCACCGCGGCCGCGCCGTACTTGCGCACTTTTCGCGCTTGTTCGAGGAACACCTCCTCGCCGCCTTTCAAGCTGATCGAGTTGCAGACGCCCTTGCCCTGCACGCATTTCAGACCGGCCTCGAGGACCGTCCACTTGGAGCTGTCGACCATGATCGGCACTCGCGCGATCTCCGGCTCGGTGGCGATGAGGTTCAGAAAGCGGGTCATCGCCTCCTCCGAGTCGAGGAGGTCCGCGTCCATGTTCACGTCGATGAGGTTCGCGCCACCCCTCACCTGGTCCAGCGCCACGGCCACCGCGCCCGTGTAGTCGCCCGACTCGATGAGACGGCGGAACCGCGCCGAGCCCGTGACGTTGGTGCGCTCGCCGACCAGCACAAAATTGGTGTCGGGGCCGATCTCGAAAGGTTCGAGGCCGCTGAACCTGGTGCGCGCAGCGCGCTTGGGTACGTGCCTCGGCGGGATGCTCTCCATCGCGTCGCGGATCTGCTTGATGTGTTCGGGGCCCGTGCCGCAGCAGCCGCCCGCGGCGTTCAAAAAGCCGCTCTCGGCGAACTCTTTTAGGAGGCTGCTGGTGGTGGGCGGTTGCTCGTCATAGCCGCCGAAGGCGTTGGGCAGGCCCGCGTTCGGGTAGCAGATGACATAGACGGGGGCGACGCGCGACAGGTCGGCGATGTAGGGGCGCATCTCGGTCGCGCCGAGTGAGCAGTTGACGCCGGCGGCGAAGGGCTCGGCGTGCTCGACCGACGTCCAGAACGCCTCGACGGTCTGGCCTGACAGGTTGCGACCGCTGCGGTCGACGACGGTCACCGAGACGAACAGCGGCAGCTCGGGCGCGACTTCCTTGACCGCGGCAATCGCGGCCTTGCCGTTGAGGGTGTCGAAGATGGTCTCGATCAGGAGCAGGTCGGCGCCGCCTTCTTTGAGCGCGGTTGCCGCCTCCGCGTAGCCGCGCCTTAGCTCGTCGAAGGTGACGTCGCGATAGGAGGGGTCGTCAACCTTGGGCGAGAGCGAGAGGGTGACGTTCGTTGGTCCCAGCGAGCCTGCGACGAAGCGGTTCTCGTACTGGTCGGCCGCTTTGCGTGCAAGCCTTGCGCCTTCGAAGTTCATCTCGTATGCGAGGTCTGATAGGCCGTAGTCGGCCTGGGAGACGGCGGTCGAGGTGAACGTGTTGCTCGTGATGATGTCGGCGCCGGCCGCGAGGTAGTCGAGGTGGACCTTGGTCACCATGTCGGGCTGCGAGAGGTTGAGGATGTCGCTGTTGTTGCGCAGCGGCTTGGGGTGGTCTTTGAAGCGCTCACCGCGGAACTCCGCGTCGGAGAGGCCGCGCTTCTGGAGCATGACTCCCATAGAGCCGTCGAAGATCACGATCCGCTGCTTGAACAGCCGATCGAGGCGCTCGTGGACCGAGGTGGCGACCGCCATGGTGACCTTTAAGAGTACGGAGTCAGCCTTCTCTCAGGCCCCGGCCGGGCTCCAGACCTGGAATCGGCCGTCGTCGAACAGGATCCGCCTGCCGCTGCTCGCCAGCTGGTCGATGGCGGCCAGGCGCTGAGCCGGGTTGGTGGGGCCGCTGATGTACGGCTGGTGGTCGAGCACGACGTAACAGGTGGCGTCGAGCTTGTCGGGAAAGTCGTTGATCGTGTGGCGGTTGGCAAGCCAGACCGCAAGGCCGTCGTCGGCCGAGACCGGGGCGCTGGCGGGGATCATCGCAGTGGCTGTCCGCAGCTCGGAGAGGGTGTCGCGCGGCGAATACAGCGCGGGGTTGGCGTCCAGGGCTGGCGGGAGGCGGCCGGTTCCCCAGGCCAGGAGCAGGGCGGGCACGATCAGCACCAGGGCGTAAGCCGGCTTGAAGGTGCGGCGCCCGAGTAGGTTGCGGGCGCCGACGCCGCCCGCGACCACCAGTGGGAACAGCAGCAGCAGCGAGTAGTGCAGATCGAGGACGTTCTGTGGGTCGTGGCTGCTCAGGACATCCGCCAGGTACGGGGGGATGACCAGGAGGAGCCAGCGTGGAGCGAGTACCGCCAGGCCGCCCATGCTGGCGATGATCGCGGCCACCACCAGCAGCGCTCTCGGGTTGAAAACCGCGGCCAGGACGGCCCCCATCGAGGGATGGAGCACGAGCCATCCGTAATAGACGAAATCCGTGTAGCCGCCGTCGCGAAGATGCTGCTGGACGATTCCCGTCCCGATGAGGAACCATGCGCCCGCCAGGTAAACGATGAACCGCCAGTGTTTCTTGATCTCAGGCGATCCATACGCCGCCATGAGCAAGCCGATCACTCCGACCGTGTAAACCTGGTCCTCCTTACACGTGAGGACGAGCACGCACAGGAGCCACATGGCGACGCGGTGGCCGCGAATGCCCGCCCAAGCTGCGAGCAGCGCGAGGGCCAGGGCCATGTTCTCGGGGTGGAAGAAGTCGCGTGCCGCCTCCTGGATGGAGAACCAGAAAGGGATCGGCAGCGCCAGCGCGACGGCGAGCCACTGTGACTCGGCGCGGTCGGTGGGCAGGATTGCCCTGAAGAAGAGGTAGGCGGCCGGCGCAGTCGCCGCGAGGCCCGCGGAGGCGAAGATCAGGAGGACCACTGGGCTCGCCCAGAACTTCTCCACTGCCGCCAGCACGACGAAGATGAGCTCGAAGTGGATGCCCAGGAAGTTGGCTCGCGCGAAGCTGCTGTAGAAACCCTGGCCGACTGACACGTTCCAGATGACCTGCTGGTCGTAGGCGAGGTCCCAGGCTGAGCTGGTCATGCCGTAAAGGCGCTGGAGGTCTGCGTGGAGGGTCCAGGCGAAGGCCGCCGCGGCCGCCAGCACCGTCAGCGCGGGTGCCTTCCACGACCGCCCGTGCGTGTTGGCCCGAGCCTGGCTGCCGTGAATCCTGATCGTGTCGACGCTCACCTTCGAGGGAGCTTAAGCGATGGTCGCGGGCGGGTTGGGCTCGCGGGGGTGCGGCCTACAATCGGGCCATGGCGACCCGCATCAAGCCGGCGAGCACGGCGACACCCCGGTTGTCGGTGGTGGTGCTCGTGTACAACGAGGCGGAGAGCATCGCTCCCCTCCACGAGGAACTCGTCGGCGTGCTCGAGTCGATGGATGTCACATATGAGGTGGTCTATGTCGACGACGGCAGCCGCGACGGCAGCACGGAGCGCCTCGCGCAGCTCACCCTCAACGATCCGCATATTCGCGTTGTGAGCTTTCGGCGCAACTTCGGGCAGACGGCGGCGGTGCAGGCGGGAATCGACAATGCGCGTGGGGAGATCCTCGTTTTCATGGACGGCGACATGCAGAACGATCCGCATGACATCCCGCGCCTGCTCCAGAGCATCGATGCGGGGTACGACGTGGTCAGCGGGTGGCGCAAGGACCGGCAGGACGAGGCCTCTCGCGTTCTGCCTTCTCGCATCGCCAACTGGATAATCGCTCGCGTCACCGGGGTGCCGCTTCACGATTTTGGCTGCACGCTCAAGGCCTATCACCGCGATGTAATCCGGGACGTGAAGCTGTACGGGGAGATGCACCGGTTCATCCCCGTGTACGCGTCTTGGGTAGGCGCGCGGATCGCGGAGCTGCCGGTCAATCACCGCGCGCGTGCGTTCGGCCAGTCCAAGTACTCGCTGTCGCGGACCTCGCGCGTGCTGCTCGACCTGATGACCGTGAAGCTGCTGGGAAGCTACTCAACCAAGCCGATCTACTTCTTTGGGTTCGCCGCCTTCGGGTTGTGGGCGCTCGCGTTCGTGTTCGCCGCCATCGTGATCATCCAGAAGCTGCTGCCGCCACATCCGTTCGCGCACAACAATCCGCTGCTGTTGCTCGCGGTGTTTCTCGGCATCGTCGGGGTGCAGTTCATCCTGATGGGGCTGCTGGCGGAGCTTTCAATCCGCACCTATCACGAGTCGCAGGGAAAGACGACGTACGTCGTGCGCGAGGTGATCGAGATGGCGCCCGCTGCGGCGCACAAGGCGGCGACCAACGGGAGGCCATCCGTCCGGGCTCGTTCCTAGGTGTGCGGGATTTGCGGCGTGGCCGGCGGCTCGCCGTCCGAGGGTCGTGAACTGGTCGCCAGGATGTGCTCGGCACTCGAGCATCGCGGGCCTGACGACGAGGGGAGCGTTCAGCTCGACGGCGTGACGCTGGGGATGCGCCGTCTCTCGATCATTGACGTTGAAGGCGGCCATCAGCCGATGCACAACGAGGACTCGCGGATCTGGGTGGTCCAGAACGGGGAGATCTATAACCACCTCGAGCTGCGTCATGAGCTCGTCGCGGCGGGCCATATCTTTTCGACCAGGTCGGACACAGAGGTGCTGGTCCATGGCTACGAGGAGTGGGGCGAGGCCATGGTCGAAAGGCTCAACGGGATGTTTGCATTTGCCCTTCACGACCGCCGGCGTGGCGTCGTGTTGTTGGCGCGAGACAGGATGGGGATCAAGCCGCTGCACTACGCCGTCGATGGTTCGCGGCTTGTATTCGCATCGGAGCTGAAGGCGCTCCTGGTTGATCCCGCTTTGCGGCGCGGGGTCGACCCCGTGGCGCTCGACCAGTACCTGGCGCTGGAGTTCGTGCCGTCGCCCCTGTCGATGGTGCGCGGGATCAGCAAGTTGCCGCCGGCCCACACGCTGACGTGGTCAGTCGCTGAGGGGACTCACTCGCTGCGGCGGTACTGGGAGCCGTCGCTGCGCGAGGGTGCTGATTCGGTGCGATCCGCTCGCAGCCTTGACTCGCAATGTGAGGAGCTGCTTGGTGTGCTGCGGGAGTCGGTGCGGAAGGAGCTGATCAGCGACGTGCCCTTGGGGGTGTTCCTATCGGGGGGGATCGATTCGAGCGCTGTGGCCGCGATGATGACGCAGCTCGGCAGCGACGTGAAGAGCTTCTCCGTCGGTTTCGCAGATCGGTCATTCGACGAGTCTGAGTTCGCGCGGCAGGTGGCGCAGCAACTCGGCACCGACCATCACGAGCTGGTGTTGGAGCCGGAGATGTTGCTCGGGCTGATTCCCAAGCTGCCGTCTCTGCTGGACGAGCCCCTCGGCGACGCCTCGATCATTCCCACCTATTTGTTGTCGGAGTTCACGCGAAGACACGTGAAGGTGGCGTTGGGCGGGGACGGGGGCGATGAGCTGTTCGCGGGGTATCCGACCCTACAGGCGCATCGGCTCGCCGCCTACTACGGCCGGGTGCCGGGTGCCCTGCGACGGGGGTTGGTGGAGCCGGTGGTGCGCCGGTTGCCGGTGTCGCGGGGCAACCTGAGCTTTGACTTTCGGGCGAAGAGGTTTGTCGCTGGAGCGGCTTACCCGGTGGCGGAGCGGCACCATAGGTGGATGGGGTCGTTCGTGCGGGAGGAGCGCCGGGCACTGCTGTCGGGGGACGTGCAGGAGGCGGTAGCGCGTTCCGGGAGCGCCGGTTTGGATGCGCCGGGAGATGGTGCCGCGGGCCCGCGGGAGCCGCTCAACCAGGTGCTGCTAATGGACATGCGGGGGTATCTCGAGAACGACATCCTGGTCAAGCTCGACCGGGCCTCGATGATGGCGTCGCTCGAGGGCCGGGTGCCACTGCTGAACAACGACTTCGTCGAGTACGCGACCGGGTTGCCGTTAGACCTGAAGTTGCGGGGCATGAAGTCGAAGTTCTTGTTCAAGCGGGCGCTGCGTGGGGTGCTGCCCCAGTCCATTCTTCGGAGGCGAAAGAAGGGGTTTGGGATCCCGGTCGCCGAGTGGTTTCGCGGGCCGTTGCGGGAGCAGATGCTCTCGGTACTGTCGCCGGAGCGGATGGCGCGCCAGGGCTTCTTCGAGCCGGCTGCGGTGGCGGCACTGGTGCGTGAGCACCTCGCGGGCCGGCACGACAATCGCAAGCAGCTGTGGACCCTGTTCGCTTTCGAGCTGTGGCACGACGGGTACCTCGCGAGGTCGTCTTAACAGGCTGGGTTGGCATCGGCCCGGACGAATAGAAGGAAAGGCATTCGAGGCATGGTGACCGTCGCAGACGTGAGGCGCTTCGCGGCTACGCTACCGCGCTCCTACGAGGTGCTCGTGGGTGGCCGCATCAAGTTCCGCGTCGGGAGCATCGTCTACGTCTCGTTCTCTCGCGACGAGAGCGTGATGGGCTTTGGGTTTCCGAAGGACGAGCGCGATTGGCTGGTTGGCGGATCACCTGACAAGTTCATGCTGCCGCAGCAGTCAGATATGCGCTACCACTGGGTGCTTGTGCGCCTTGCCGCCATCGATGAAAGGGAGATGCGCGAGCTTGTCCTGGACGCGTGGCGCATGGTCGTGCCCAAAAGCGTCGCTGCCGCTTACACCGAGTCCGGAAAGCTGGCGACTTAGCTCGAAGGCAATCCTGTCAAGGCGCGAAGCGCCAGCGAGTAGCACCGTTTGGCTCTGCGGTCGCGACGCCGAAAGCGGTGCTTGGGGTCATCTCGTAGAGACGCCACGGAGGCGGTCCCGCACTCGGCGCGCTGTATTCGGCGGTGATTGCTCCGTTGCTTGCGCTCGCCGGCCATCCCTGCGCTACATATAAGCCAACGAGGCGCTTTAACGTTGCCTCGTCGGTCACCTCGTGGGCGGTGCCTTCGACGACCAGGTCGAGGGCCGTCAGCGACACCGAGATGACGCAATTTGGGTTAGCGGCCAGGTTCCGGCTCTTGCGAGTCCTATCCCCGCTCGTGAAATAGAACTTGCCGTCAACCCACAATGCGCCAACGGCCGCGACGTGGGGCCGTCCGTCCGGCCGAGTCGTGGCCAGCCAGTACGACGTCGGCGGGCGTACATCGACTGGCGTGTTCGTGACGGCCTCGAGCTCCGCGATGGCGCGGGCCCACGGGATCGGCTGGCTGCCGTAGATATCGAGGTTCTTCGTGTCCACTTTCGAAGTATCCACCAAGCCCTCGAAATTGGTGGATCCGAGGGGATTCGAACCCCTGACCTCGTGAGTGCGATTCACGCGCTCTCCCAACTGAGCTACGGACCCACATGCGCCCGGCGCGCGCAGGGCGCGTTGCCTGGACCGGAAGGGCCAGTATAGCGGCGCACAATTCACGGTCCGGGTCGGGAACAAGGGCGCGCCGCCCTGCGTTCCTATACTCGCGCAATGGCCTTTCTGTTCAAAGGTAAGAAGCTGCCTGAGGGCGTGGATCCGGCTCGCATCCCGCCCGGCCAGACCCTCACCGCGCCCGACAAGTGGCCCCTCCTCCATTTCGGCCCCGTCCCCAAGACAGACATCGCGAAGTGGGATTTCAAAGTGTTCGGCGCGGTCGAGAACCCGATCACCCTGGACTACGGCGAGCTCCGGGCGTTGCCCTCGAAAGTGGTTGTCGCCGACATCCACTGCGTCACCGGCTGGAGCCGCCTGGGGGATCGCTGGACCGGTGTCCCGATCAAGGAAATCCTCGAACGCGTCAAGCCGAAGCCCGAGGCGAAATACGTGATGGCGCACAGCGAGCATGGGTACACGACCTCGGTTCCGCTCGACGTGCTCGACAACGAGCAGAACCTNNCTCTTCGTGCCCTCGAAATACTTCTGGAAGTCGGCCAAGTGGCTTCGCGGGCTAGAGTTCATGGATCGCAACCGGCTCGGATTTTGGGAGCAGCGCGGATACCACGATGAGGCCGACCCCTTCAAGGAGACCAGGTACTGGTAGCCACGGCACGGTAGCCGGGCCGCCTGTCGTCACTTTCACCAGCGATTTTGGGTCCGGCTCGCCGCTCGTGGCGGCGATGAAAGGAGTCGTCCTGGCGGGCTGTCCACATGCGGTGCTGGTCGACGTCAGCCATGAGGTGCCCCGATTCGACGTTTTCGCCGGCGCCTTCATGCTCTTTGCGGGCACTCGTCATTTCACAGCCGGGTCGGTGCACCTGGTGGTGGTGGATCCTGGGGTTGGCAGCGCTCGCCGACGGCTGGCGCTCCGCGCCGGCGGTCTTTATTACGTCGGACCTGACAACGGCCTGTTCTCAATCGTGATCGAGGAGGTCGGCCTCCAGAAGGCAGTCGAGCTGGCCCCGCGCTCGGGCGGCGCGCCCACGTTCGAAGGACGCGACGTGTTCGCTCCGGCGGCGGCGGCTCTCGCGGCCGGGGTGCCTCTTGAATCGCTCGGCCATCCGACCGATCCGCCGCAGATGCTCGATCACAAGCCACGCGTGCTGTGGATCGATGGGTTTGGCAACCTGGTCACCAACCTGAAGCCGCCGGTGCGCCGCATGCGTATCCACAACCACGACATCACCGCTTCGGCAGCGACGTATGCCGAGGCGCGGCCGAATGAGCCGTTTGTTTACGTCGGGAGCATGGGCTACCTCGAGGTCGGCATTCGCGAGTCCCGGGCTGACCGGTTTCTCGGCGCGCGAGCGGGGATGGCGATCGAGCTGATGTGAGCCGCGGCTCCTGAGCTCCGCGCCTTAACAGCCTGGGTTTGCGAGCGGCGCCGGTCCTCTTACCGTGGCCTGCGTAATGCGTCGGTTCGTTGTCCTGCTGCTTGCCGTTTGCCTGTTGGCGTGCTCGGGCCCCCTACCCCAGGCGCCATCGGCTTCGGCCGCGGGCTCGGGGCGTCCCGAGCCCGTCCGGCTGTGGCAGGACGCCAGCATCTTCACCTTGATCGGCAATTTGATCACTACGTCGCAACGCCGCGTCCTGGTCGAGGTCTACGAGCTTGGCCGTTCCGGGCGGATCAGCTGATACTCCGGTCGGCGAACTGGACCCTCAGCGGCCTGAGCGTGAACCACGAGCTGGACATCGAGACTCAGGACCCTGATGTGGTGGCGGCGCATGCCTCCCACTTCAGCTCCGACTGGGCGCGGTCAGCGGCGGGTTTGGCTAGCTTTGCGGAGGGGGTCCTGACGATCCCATCGACGGGGGTCCAGAACCGCCTGCCGGGGGCATCGACCCTGGAGGTGGCGGACCCGCCTGGGGCATGTTGCCGAAGTTGACCTGCGGCACCGCGCGGTCGCTCTCGTCGGCCTGGAAGAAGCCGAAGGCCTTGAACCCGATGACGCCGGCGATGAGAGAGGTCGGGAGGGTCTGCAGCTTGATGTTGTAGTCCCTGACGTTGCCGTTGTAGAAGCGGCGCGAGAACTCGATCTTGTCCTCAGTGGCGGTCAGCTGCTCCTGGAGGTTGGTGAAGGCGGCGATGGCTTTGAGGTCGGGGTAGTTCTCCGACACTGCGAACAGGCTGCGCAGGCTCTGGGTGAGCATGTTCTCGGCAGCGCCGATCTTGGCCGGGTCGCCGC
>PLYD01000069.1 GCA_003151665.1 Candidatus Dormiibacterota bacterium | reverse complement strand
GGTGGCGGTGAGCTTGCCCCTTTGTTTGCAGACCTGGAGGCCTCAGTAAGCGCAGCCCAGGAGGTTGAACGAGAGGCGCGGGCTCTACAGGTGCAGGCGCGATCCGCGTCGAGCATCATCGTGGCGCTGCCGATCGCGTTCCTGGTTGCCCTATCGGCGCTGCACTCGCCTTACCTAGAAGCATTTCAAAAGCCAGCCGGCGAAGTGTTTCTGTTGGCGATGCTCGGGATCATGGGCTGCAGCTACGTCTGGATGAGATACCTGCTGCGCCTGCCGGGTCTGGAGCGTGTCAGGCTCGCCGATGCTTGAGTCGATTTACCCCCTCGCAGCAATTTGCGCCGGCGCGTGCTGCGTAATCGCAATCATCGCCATAGGCCATCCCCCCAGAGGCATCGATGCCTTGACGTGGCTGGAGCGAACTCGGCATGCAGAGGTAGGGTCGAGCTCCGAGGCCCCGGGACAGTGGTCGCGAGCACTCAGGATCACCGGCGTGCAGTCGAGGCTGGCGAGCCTCGTCGAGCGCGCCGGCTGGAAGGAGAGTCCCGAGAGACTGTCGGCGTTTGCAGTCGGGCTGTCTGCATGCCTGGCCGTGATCGGCGCCGCTTCAGCGTCGATCCTCGGGTTGGCCGGAGCTCCGGTCCTCGTGGCAATCGGGCTCGCGTGCGGGATCGGACTCTGTTCGTTGGCCCTTTACTCGGCAATCGGCTCGCGTCGCCGGCGCCTCGCGGCCGAGCTGATTCCCTTGCTCGAGCTCTTCACTTTGGAATTGAGCGGCGGTGGCAGCGCGCTCTCTGCCCTCGGCACTGTGTCCACGAAGCTCCAGGGCGAGCTTGCTCGCGACGTCCGCCGCCTCTTGATCGCTTCGCAGGTTGTCGGATCAGTCCCATTTGAGTCGCGCCTCTTGCGCTACTCGGAGCATCTCGATATCCCACCGATCGCAAGCCTCGCCACGATTCTTGCGGCGAGCCGCGAGTATGGGACGGGAGCGCTGCAAGGCGTGCGCGCTCTCGCCACCGACTTGCGACACGCCCAGCGCCGGGACCTCATCGCTCACAGCCGCAAGGCGTTGAACCACGTCCTGCTGCCGGCCGGCGTGGGGGTGCTCCTGCCATTCCTCGCGGTGGTCATGTTTCCCGCGGTCACAGCACTGCAGCACAACCTGCAATGAGCACTCGCGAACGATCGAATCGCGGAACCGCACTTATCGAGTTCGCATTGGCTTGGCCCATCGCGCTGCTGCTGGCGCTCGGTACGGTCGAGACCGCGGTCTGGGGGTCTGAGACTTTCGCGGCGCAGTCCGCCGCACTCGCCGGTGCGCGTGCGGCTGCAGCGGCCGGAGGTACACCCGCGCTTGCTGTCGAGGTGACACGGCGAATTCTTTCGCCAAGCCTGGTTGGCGTCTCGACTTCGGCCTGGTGCCCGGGCCAATCTCAGATCTCTCCTGCGTTGTGGGTCTGTGCGAGCGATCTGGGCGCCGCCATGCAGGTGGAGATCGGCGGCGTGGTCCCCGCAATCGTGCCCCTCGTCGGCACGGATGGTCTGCGATTGCATGCCCGCGTGGCGGTCCAGAAAGAGGTTTTTGCAAGGTGAGGGGAGTGCGCGGTCAGGCACTCCTCGAGCTCGCGCTTTGCGCACCGATGGTGCTTCTCCTGGCATTGGGAACCGTGGCCAGCGTGCAGGTCGCAAGCGCTCGCGCCGGCCTCGAGGCGGCAACGCAGGCGGCCGCAGAAGCCGCTTCAAGAGCGCCAAGCGCGCAGGCTGCGATGGCAGCCGCCGATGCTCGGTTCCGGGGCGTAATCGCCGAGTACCCGTTGCGATCAGCGACTCTCGTCGTGTCGGTCGGCGACTTCGACCGAGGCGGCAGCGTCCTCGCGTCATCGTCCGCGAGCATTGACCTCGCTTGGGCCGCATTACTCCTGGTCTCAAGCCAGGTGACACTGCATTCACAAGTTCGATTGCTGCTGGAACCTTGGCGATCGCACACCCCGTGATACGCCTCGATCGCGGCCAGGTACTCGCGTTTTACGCCGTCCTGCTGCCTGTGGTCCTGCTGCCACTTGCCGCGTATGCCGTGGATGCGGCATTCGTGAGCACACAGGCTGCCGAACTGCAAGCGGCCACCGCACAGGCGGCCGAGGCGGCGGCACAGCAAGTCGACGTTGGCGCTTTACGCTCGCGTTCCGTGCTGATAGTCGACTCACTGGGCGCTGGTGTAATGGCGACTCGTGAGATGCGGGACTCAGAGCCCGGAGCAATTGTGGATTCGGTGGTAGTCGTCGGATCGAGGGTGACTATCACCACTCGCGAGGCTGTCGTGCTTCCTTTCAACTTCTTGCCGGCACCGGCGATCGTGATCCACGCCCGCGCCTCAGCGCGCCTGGTCGGAGGCTACGACAGTCCGAGCAGCCGCTGACCGTTGCCGACCAGCACCTTTTTNNAGGACCTCGGTTGGGATGTAGCGCGGCGCCCAGCCTGAGATGTCGATGTAGATGTTGGTCTTGTGCAGGGCCATCGCCAGCAGCTCCATGTGCCACGGGTAGCCGAAGTGTGCGGCGATGATGTTGAGGTTGGGGAATGAGGCCGCGACCGCGTCGAGCCTGATCGGCCGCGCGTAGTCGAGGCGGATGCCCTGTCCGCCCGGCTGCCCTGCGCCGATCCCGCTGGTGCCGGTGTGGAACAGGATGGCCAAGCCGAGCTCCTCGCAACGCTCGTATAGAGGCCAATAACGCTCGTCGTCCGGCGCGAAGGCCTGCAGGGAGGGGTGGAGCTTGACGCCCTTGAGCTCCATGAAGCTGATGTTGTCGAGCTCCGCTATCGCCCTCTCTCCCTTCAGCGGGTCGACGCTGCCGAAGCCCACGAAGGCCTTCGGAAAGTCGCCGCATGCTTGGGCGACCACCTCATTCGGCACCCGCGGCCGGTGGGTCGCGGTCTCGGCGTCCCAGGCCAGGAGCACCGCCAACACGTCGAGCTTCTCGTAATCGCTCGCGAGTTCCTCGATCGTGCGCCTGACGATCTTCGAGCGGAAGTACGCCTCGGCCGCCTCCACGTACCCCTTCATCGACTTGTCGAGCCAGTCCGGGGTGGGCAAATGGACGTGGAAATCTATCGCGCGCACGGCGGGCCGATGATAGTCGTGATGCAAGCCACGCTGCTGGTGCTCGCGGGTGGTGACAGTCGCCGGATGGGCCGCACCAAGGCGTGGCTCGAGGTGGGGGAGACGACCCTCTTACGGTGGGTCGTGGATCGGCTCGTCCCTGCGTTTTCTGAGGTGGTGGTCTCGTTTGCCCAGCCCGAGCAGGTTCATGAGCATCTTCCGTACCGCCTTGTCTTCGATCGCAAGCCGTCCGCCGGGCCGCTCGCGGGCCTTGAGGCCGGCCTCGGCGCGGCCCGAAACGACGTCACGTTTGCGGTCGCCTGCGACATGCCCTATGTGACACGGGAAATAGCGGAGATGGCGGTGGCCGCCTCGGCCGGTTGCGATGCTGCGATTCCACGAATCGACGGTCGGGCGGAGCCCACGTGCGCGGCCTATCGGCGCTCCGCGTTAGCGCACATCACGGCCGCTCTCGACGCCGGTCAGTTCAAGGCTTCCGACCTGGCCGAGCAGCTCGAAGTCACCTGGCTCGAAGGCCTCGAATCCCACCTGTTTCGGAGTCTGAACGGCCCCGACGACTACGAGCGGTTTCGTCACGAACTCAGCCGTGGTGATAATTGAGCTGTTCTCTTCCCTTACTGGAGGCTGCCTTGTGAAGATCGTCGTCACCGTCAAGCAGGTGCCCGACCCCAACTCATTAACGGTCCTCGAAGCCGACAACACACTGGCTCGCGACAAAGAAGTGGTCCTCGACCCCGGCGATGAGTGCGGCGTCGAAGAGGCCCTTCAGCTGAAAGAAGCCCATGGGGGAGAGGTAGTCCTCGTTTCGATGGGCCCGGAGCGCGCGAAGGATGCGATCCGAAAAGGCCTCTCGATGGGCGCTGACCGTGGCGTCCTCATAACCGATGCTCAGCTCGCCGGCGCCGACGCCCTCCTGACAGCACGCGTGCTCGCCGCCGCCATAAAGGCAGAGGCGCCGGACATTGTGATCTGCGGCACCGAGTCATACGACGGAAGCACGGGCATGGTGCCGCCGATGCTCGCCGAGCTGTTGGGCATGCCGCAGCTGACGATCGCCAAGAAAGTTGAGGTGGATGGCTCGACCATCAAGGTCCACCGGCAGACCGCCGACGGCTACCAGATCGTTGAGGCAGCGACTCCAGTCTTGATCAGCGTGACCGCCGGCATCGCCGAGCCGCGTTATGCCTCGCTGAAAGGAATCATGGCCGCGCGCTCGAAAGAGATAAAGCAGATTGGCCTTGGCGACCTCGCCATCGAGAAGGGGGAGCCGGCCGAGACCATCGAGGGCCTGTCACAGGCCGAGACGCGCAAGGCCGGCGTGATCATCCAGGACGACGGGACCGCGGTCGACCAGATCATCCAGGTCCTCGTCCAGGCGAAGGTGCTCTAGATGGCAAAAATCTGGGTGTACGCAGAGTTGAACCAGGGCAAGCTCCAGCCGACCGCATTGGAGCTGATGGCGAAGGCGCGAGAGCTTGGCGACGTCGAGGCGGTCGCGCTCGGCTCGGGCGCGAAGGAAGCAGCAGCGACTCTGGGCAAGCACGGGGCGAAGGTCGTCTACGTCAACGAGGACAAGGCCTTTGACGATTTCATCGCAGAGCCCGCGACCGACGCGCTGGCCGCACTGTACAAGGCGCAGTCACCAGACCTCATCCTGTTTGGCTTCACGTCGGATTCCCGCGACGTCGCGGGCCGCCTGGCCGCGCGGCTCGATGTCGGCCTCATCTCTAACGCCGGCGACGTTGACGCGAAAGACGGCGGCTTCGTTGCGAGCGTGCCCTACTTTGGCGGCGCAAAGGTCGCGTCGATGCGGGCGAACAAGAAGCCCGCGATCATCCTCATCAGACCCAAGTCCTTCGAACCTTCGGAGAGCGGAGGGACGGCTGAGATCAAGGAGGTGGACGCCGCGATCGGCGCCGACTCCAAGCGCGCGCACATCGTCGAGCGCGTAGTTGAGGCTTCCGAGAAGGTCAAGCTCGAGGACGCCAAGGTCGTCATCAGCGGCGGCCGCGGCATGGGCGGTCCCGACAACTTTGCTCTGCTCGAGGCGCTCGCGGGCGCCCTTGGCGGTGCCGTTGGCGCAAGCCGCGCGGTCGTCGATGCGGGCTGGGTCCCGTACTCGATGCAGGTCGGCCAGACGGGTAAATCCGTGCGGCCGGGCGTGTACATCGCGGTGGGCATCTCGGGCGCCATGCAACACACGGTGGGCATGAAGGCCTCGAAGGTCATCATCGCCATCAACAAGGACGCAGAGGCCCCGATCATGAAGATGGCCGACCTCGGCGTGGTTGGCGACGCGCTGAAGATCGTCCCCGCGCTGACCGCCGCGGTCAAAGCGAAGAAGGGGTAGCAGCGGACCGCTCACAAGCCGAGAGGCTGCTAGCTGAGCGCGTCGAGCGCCGCCGCGATCGCGACTTCGAGGCGGCCGATGCGATCCGCGACCAGCTGCGCGCGGGTGGGTGGGACGTTCTCGACAGCGCCACCGGGAGCGAGCTCCACGCGCTGAAAGCTCCCGCGCCGGGGGACGAACCGGTGACGCCTCGGGCCGTCTCGCTGATAACAGTCGCCCACGGTTGGATCCCAGACATCGAGCGGTGGCTGCTGTCGGTCTTCACGCACTGCAAGGCGGACTTCGAAGCCATCGTGGTCGACAACTCGGGTGACACCCGCATGGCCGGCTGGCTGCACACCCGCTCCGCATACCGGCTGCGCTCGATCAGGCTGGATCCTCCGCTCGGCTATGCCACGGCCGTCAACGCCGGCATCGAGGCGGCCACGGGCGAAATCTGCGTGCTGTTTGACCCCGGAATCGAGCTCACCGGCGACGCCGTCTCACCGTTGATCGCTGCGCTGGCGGACCCGTCGGTGGTGGTCGCCGGCCCGTTCGGCATTCGGGGCAAGGGCACGCTGAAGGAGTTCGAGGAGGATCCGGGCCCTGACGTGGATGCGATCGAGGCCTACTGCATGGCCTTTCGGCGGGCGGACGCCCAGGCGGTGCAGGGCTTCGATCCGAAGTTCCGCTTCTACCGGATCGCCGACATCGACTTCAGCTTCCGACTCCGAGATAAGGGCGGGCGCGCGGTCGCCGTTCCCGGGCTGCCGCTGGACAGATACCAACATCGCCTGTGGGAGGCGACTGCCCCCGCTGAGCGCGACCGGCTTTCGCGCCGCAACTTCTACCGGTTCCTCGATCGCTGGGGCAAGCGTGAGGATCTCCTTGTGGGAGGATCACGCCCGTGAGCGAGGACTACTCGGCCAGAATCTCGGAGCTCAAGTCGCGCCGGCAGCAGAACCTCGGGATGGGCGGCAAGGAGAAGATCGCCAAACAGCACGAGCGCGGCAAGCTCACCGTGCGCGAGCGGATCGACCTCCTCTTCGACCAGGACACCTTCGTCGAGTTCGGCCTTCTCGCCTCGCAGCAGGCGGTGCGCGGCGGCGAACCGGATACAGACGGCACGCCGGCGGACGGGGTGGTCACAGGTCACGGCGAAGTCGAAGGCCGCGAGGTGTGGGTCATCGCCTACGACTTCACGGTCATGGCAGGGTCGATGGGCGCGGTGGGCGAGCAGTTCAAGGCCGCCAGGGTCCGCGAGCTTGCGCTTCGATATCGCCGGCCGATCGTGTGGCTGCTCGACTCGGCGGGTGCGCGCATCCAGGAGGCCGCAGGCTCCACGTTCGCCGGGACCGGATACCTCTTCTACGACCAGGTGGTGATGTCGGGTGTCATCCCCCAGGTCGCGGCGATGCTCGGCCCGTGCTCGGCCGGCACTGCCTACATCCCAGGCCTCGCGGACTTCGTACCGATGGTCAAGGAAACCTCATCGATGTCGCTGGGAGGGGCGCGCCTCGTGAAGGCAGCCACCGGCGAGGACGTCACCGACCACGACATGGGCGGCTCGCAGGTGCACTGCTACGAGTCGGGCGTGGGCGACAACGAGGTTGAAGACGATCGCGAGTGCATCGCAATGGTGCGGCGATTCCTGTCGTACCTGCCGTCCAGCAACACGGACGAGCCGCCATTCCGCGCCACCGACGACAGTGGCGATCGAGATGTCGATGGGCTCGAAAAGATCGTGCCCACGAATCCACGCGCCGCCTATGACGTCAAGCGCGTGATCAATGCGGTGTTCGACCGCGACTCGTGGTTCGAGATCAAGCCGGCGTGGGCGAAGAACATAGTGGTCGGCTTCGCGCGGGCCGGCGGGCATGCGGTGGGCGTGGTCGCCAACCAGCCGATGCAGAAGGGAGGCATCCTCGACTCCGACTCCGCGGACAAAGCCGCCCGTTTCATCCGGATGTGCGACGCGTTCAACGTCCCGCTCGTCTACCTGATGGACGTCCCCGGCTTCATGGTCGGCTCGCAGGTGGAGAAAGAAGGCATCATCCGCCACGGCGCCAAGATGCTGTACGCAACCTCGGAGGCCACGGTGCCCAAGGTCACCGTGATCATGCGCAAGGCCTACGGGGCGGGTTATTACGTGATGTGCGGCAAGGGTTACCAGCCGGACCTCATCGTCGCGTGGCCCCTCGCGGAGATCTCGGTGATGGGGCCCGAGGGCGCCGTCAATATCATCTTCAACAAGCAGATCGAGGCCTCAGCCAACCCTGAGGAGACGCGCGGCCGGCTGATCGAGACGATCAGGTCGCAGATCAACCCTTATCTCGCAGCGGGCTGGGCGATGATCGACGACGTCATCGACCCGGCAGAAACGCGCCGCGTGATCATTCGCGG
>PLYD01000170.1 GCA_003151665.1 Candidatus Dormiibacterota bacterium | reverse complement strand
TGGACGAGAACTCGCGGGCGTTGTCGGTGCCCATCGTCCAGCCACCCAACCGCATCATCGCGGCCTCGAATGAGAGCCGGGTGCGCGTCGAGGGCTCGTAGAAAAGGGCAGCCATGACCTGGCCGCTGAGACGGGCCATAAAGCGATGCGGCTCCCGCTTGATCTCTTCCGCCCGCGCAAACAGCTCTTCGAGCGACGAGCGCGAGAACTGCTGACTCTCGATCACGTGCGTCAGGCGAGAACCGACGGCCATAAAAAATCCTCCTTCCCGGCCTCTCTGGGACCGGACTTAAAGGAACCCCGGCGCGACTGCGCCGCGTTGAGCATTTTACAGGCCCTCAGGTCAGCGAGTACGACCCTCTTCGATCGAATTCGATACCGTTGCTACGTGAACAAGCGGCCCGGTCAGATCAAGGTGACTGTCGAGAGCGGTTTCTGCTCCTTCTGCGACAGGACGAGGAACCTGCGTCGCGAAGAGCGGCAGCTTGGTGCGCTCGTTCGAGTCGTCACCTCCTGTGAGAGCTGTCACCGGGTCCTGTCCAGCACCATCGGGGTCGCCGACGCCGACGCCGCGGCCGAATCGACTTCAGCGCCCGCCACGGCAAGGCCCGAACCCGAAACCGAGGCGGCTCCACGCAAGCCCGACGCGACGCCGAAATCCAAAGAGGCAGACGCCAAGCCGAAAACAGCAGCCGCCAAATCGAAGACCCCAGCGAAGCGAAACCCACGCAGCAAGTGACCGACGCCGCGGTGGCGGTCGAGCGTCTCGAGAAGACGCTCGGCAAGAACAGGGTGCTTCAAGGCATCTCCTTCGAAGCGAAGCCAGGCGAGATCTTTGGACTGCTGGGACCTAACGGCGCCGGCAAGACGACCACGTTGCGAATCATCTGCACGCTGCTGTCGCCGGACGCAGGCACCGTAAAGGTCGAGGGGTTCGACACGACAACCGAACCTCAAGAGGTCAGGCGCCGGATCGGCGTGGTCACCGCGGACATCGGCGTCTACCCTCGTCTGTCCGCTCGCGAGAACATCGAGTACTTCGCAAAGCTCTGCGGCCTGATGGATGCAGAGCTCACTCGCAAAGTCGATGCCGTGATCGAGCGCCTGGATATGGGGTCGTTCGCAAAGCAGCGCGCTGAAAGCCTTTCTTCAGGTCAGAAGCAAAAGGTGGCGATCGCGCGAGCCATCGTCCACGACCCCGAGGTCTTGATGTTCGACGAACCCACCTCCAACCTCGACGTGCTCGCTTCAAAAGAAGTTCGCGAGTTCATGGTCGAGGCGAAGGGCCGCGGCAAATGCGTGATCTTCTCCACGCACGTGATGCACGACGCCGAGCGTCTCTGCGACAGGATGGCGATCCTGCATCACGGCCTCATCGTCGCCAGCGGCCCAACCGACCAGGTGCGCGGCACAGAGCGTGACCTCGAGAGCGCGTTCCTTGCTCTGGTCGAGGCCCGCTGATGCGCGCGACCAGGATCGTCTTCCAGAAGGAGCTTAAGGAGGTCTTGCGCGATCGCCGCACGATGATGGCGATCGGGCTTGCGGCGCTGGCGACCCCGCTGGTCCTGTTCGTGATCTCCGAGGTTTCCACCCAAACGGCGATCCAGACGTACACAGTGGGCTATTCCGGCGAAATTCCGACCGGGCTCGGCATCTTGCTCCAGGCAACCGGCTTGAAGCTGGAAGCCGTGGCGGACCCCGCCGCCGCGGCCTTGAAGCAGGTGGACCTCGGAGTCGCTTTCCTACCCGGCGAGATCGACGAGTACTACGACCCGACGCGACAGAGCGCACAGATCGCGGACGTGCGCTTGCAGACGATCTTGGGCCAATACGACGCCGCCCAGGCGGCGGCCGCGCTGAAGAACCGCGGCATCGATCCTGGCATCCTCACTCCCATCAAGCTCGTCGGGCACCCGCTGAGCTCACCGGTGCAAGCCGCGTCGAACGCCTTCTTGAGCTTCTTCCTCCCTTACATCCTGATCACGATGATTCTCACCGGCGGCTTCTCGGCAGCCCTCGACAGCTCGGCCGGCGAGCGGGAGCGGCGAACCCTGGAAGGCCTGCTGCTGACGCCGGCACCGCGGAGCCGGCTGCTGCTCGGCAAGATCGCGGCCATCACAGTGGTTAGCCTGGCGGCGGCTGTGGTTGCCATCGGCTCGATGTTCGTGGCTCTCACGCAGATTTCTCTTCCCGGCTCCTCCAGCCACATCACCCTGAGCCCGGCGGCCCTGCCGGTGATGGTGTGGCTGGCGCTGCTGATCGCGTTCAGCTTCAGCTCCGTGTCGCTTGCGCTTGGCACTCTGGCCAAGAACTTTCGGCAGGGTCAGGCCTACGTCACCCCTCTGTACTTCATCACCATCCTGCCCGCTTCGATAATCCTTTTCATCCCGGACTTCAACCCGAACCTCGCCTACTACCTGATCCCGATCCTCAACGCAGTGCTCGTCCTGCGCGATGCGATCGTGCATAACTCGGTGAGCTGGGTGGCCTTGACTGTTACGTCGTTTAGCCTGCTGGCCACTGGGGCGCTGTCCTGGTTCGCCGCCCTCCGATTGTTCACGCGCGAAGCCCTCCTGACGAAGTAGGGCTTGACAGCCGCAGCCTCCTTCGAGGTTGCTTCCATAAGGGGTGGATAATTCGAATATGAACAGTGCTGTGATTGTTGCCTGCGGCCGCTCCGCCATCGGGAGGGCGCGCAAGGGCTCCCTCATCGACGTCCGACCCGACGACCTGGCCGCCCACGTGGTGACGAAGGTGTTGGCGCAGGTGCCTCAGCTCGACCGCTCCGAGATCGAGGACCTGATCTGCGGTTGCGGACTCCCCGGCGGTGAGCAGGGGCACAACATCGGCCGCGTGGTCTCAATCCTGGCGCGACTCGACGTCCCGGGCGTCACCGTCAACCGATACTGCTCCTCGTCGCTGATGACCACCCGTATGGCGGCGCACGCGATCGAGGCGGGTGAAGGCGACGTGTTTCTGTCCGTCGGCGTCGAATGCGTGTCGCGGTACGGCAGCGGGTACCCCGACGCCCCCGACACCTACAACCCACGCCTCGTGCTTGGCAACACTGAGGAATATCCCGCCATCTACATCACGATGGGCGAGACCGCTGAGAACGTCGCCGAGCGCGAGAAGATCAGCCGTGAAGAGCAGGACCGCTACGCGGTGAAGAGCCAGGATGCCGCGGTCAAGGCCCGCGAAAACGGCTTCTTCGACCGCGAGATCATCCCCGTGCCACTGCCCAATGGCGAGATGTTCACCAAGGACGACAGCCCGCGGCCGGGGACGACGGTCGAAGTGCTCGCCACGCTCAAGCCGGCCTTCCGCGAGAACGGCACGGTCACCGCGGGCAACGCGTGCCCTCTCAATGACGGGGCGGCCGCAGTGGTGGTGATGTCTGAGCGACGAGCCAAGGAGCTGGGTATCAAGCCGCTTGCGCGCGTGGTCTCGACCGGCCTCACCGCGCTGGAGCCTGAGTTCATGGGGCTGGGCCCAATCGAAGCCTCGAGGCAAGCCCTCAAGCGCGCGAAGATGACCATCGACGACATCGACATCGTCGAGATCAACGAAGCCTTCGCCGCGCAGGTCATCCCGTCAGCGCGTGGACTCGGCGTTGACCCGTTCAGCGACAAGCTGAACCCGCACGGCGGCGCCATCGCTCTCGGTCATCCGTTCGGCATGACCGGCGCGCGCATCCTGTGCACCCTGCTCAATGGCCTGAGGGAAAGAGACAAGACCTACGGCCTGGAGACGATGTGCGTGGGCGGCGGCCAGGGAATGGCGATGATCCTCGAGAGGCTGAACTAGGCCGCTTTCCGGCTGGCGCGACCCCGGGGGAGACCCTGCGCCGCACGCATGGCAACCTGGCGCGCGTGCGCGAGCCGCTCATCACTTTTCAGTATTGCTCACTCCCTGGCGGGCGGCTGTGACGAAATATCTGAAGGTCGTATGGTGGTTGTTGCGTGAGTACGCAACTAACTTCCTACTCAAGGAGTAATTGACCATGCGCGCATTCGCTCTTGATGCCTTCGGACAACCCGGCTCGATTCACGACGTGCCTGAACCAGAGCCCGCCGAGGGCCAGGTGCGTGTACGCGTTGCCGCTGCGTCCCTGAACCCGTTCGACAACGCCGTGCTCGCGGGCTATATGAAGGACCGGATGGAGCACCGCTTTCCGCTCATCCCGGCCGGCGACTTCTCGGGCACCGTCGACGCCGTTGGGTCGGGCGTGACTGGATACGCAGTCGGGGACCACATCTTCGGCGTCACCGGCAAGATGGTGTTCGGCGTGGGCACGCTGGCCGAGAAGACAACCGCGACAGCCGGAACCATCGCCAAGCGGCCGCAGTCGATGACGGATGTGGAAGCTGCGGCCCTGCCCCTCGCGGGAGTGTCCGCATTGATGTGCGTCGACGCTGTCGGCCCCCAGCCCAAGGATGTTGTCGTTGTCGTCGGTGCCGGGGGTGGAATCGGCAGCTACGCCGTCCAGCTCGCGAAGGGCCGAGGCGCACATGTGATCGGCGTGACCACCAAGGAGAACGCCGACTAAGTGAAAGGCCTGGGCGCCGACGAGGTCATAGATCGCACAGCGGGCGACGTTTTGGAGGCGCTCAAATCCAAGCACAGGGACGGCGTCGCCGCGATCATCGACACAGGTAGTGATGCGACTGGCCTCGCCCACTTGAGCGGAGCGGTGCACAAGGGCGGAACCGTTGTCTCAATGAAGGGGGCTGCGGTCCCCGACGAGCTGGCGAAGAACGGCGTGAAGGGAGTCAACATCCAGACTCAGGTGAACACCGAACGGCTGGAAACGTTGGCCAAGCTGTCGGCTGCTGGAACTTTGAAAGCTCCGAGGATCCGCACCTTTCCGCTCGACCAAGCGGGAGAAGCTTTCAAGCTCCTCGGCCAGGTCGGCGGGAAACTCGTAATTACGCTCTAGCGTCCGCCATTCGTTTGTAGAAACGGCACGGCGGGGATTCCGCCGTGGTGTGGAAGTTCCAGTGACGGCACCACGCGGTGCCGTCAAACATCCTGCACGTCCCACAGGTCACGCGTGGATTCTCTGCGCTCGTCTTCTTCATGTGGTGCTCGTCGCGCTCGCCGGAGAAACCTTCCTTCAAAGCTGCGAGCGCACTTCCCACAGATCGGGATAGAACCGCTTGCCGAGGGTCGAGCGCAGGTACTGCGCCCCGCTGCTTCCGCCGGTGCCGGACTTGGATCCGATCTGCCGCTCGACCATCAACACATGGCGCGCGCGCCAGTGCGCGAAGGCCTCGTCGTGGTCGAGCAGCGCCTCGCAGAGGTCGAACAGGTCGCCGTAGCGCTCCCGGCCCCGGAAGATGTCCAGCAGCGAAGGCGACCCTCGGCGCTCGATCAGCGACCGCAATGCATCGGCAAGCGATGGCTCGTCGAGGCGGCGCTGCAACCGGCCCATCTCATCGGAAGAGCCTTCGATTCGCGCCAGGTACTTGGGGTCTTTGAGGCCTGAAACAAACTCGATCTCGCGAAACTGCACTGACTGGAAACCGCTGGCAGGAGCGAGCTGTGAACGGAAGGCCAGGAAATCCTGCGGTGACATCGTTTCGAGGACATCGATCTGCTCGACCAGCAGCCGTTTGATCACGTTGACGCGCCGCAGGTGATGGCGCGCGTAGTAGACATCGTCGGAGTCGATCCGGCTTCGGGCTGCCTCGAGCTCGTCGAGCACCACCTTGAACCAGAGCTCGTAGACCTGGTGGGCGACGATGAACAGGAGCTCGTCATGCGCTTCGCTGAGGCCCTGTTGAAGGCTCAGCAGCTCGGGCACCTTCAGATAGGTGCCGTACGAAAGGCGGCGGCCCTCCTCACCAAATCGAGATCCCATCGGCGAATCAGTGTTTGAAATGTCGCTGGCCGGTGATGACCATCGCGATGCCGGCTGCGTCTGCAGCCGCCACGACATCGCTGTCTTTCATCGAGCCGCCAGGCTGAATCACGGCGGTCACACCGGCTCGGATGCCCTCCTCGAGGCCATCAGGAAATGGAAAGAATGCGTCGGAGGCCATCACCGAGCCGCGCGCCTGGTCGCCGGCGCGACGCACCGCGATCTGGACGGCCTCGACCCGCGACATCTGGCCAGCGCCCACACCGACGGCGGCACAGTCCTTGAACAGCACTATCGCGTTGGATTTCACATGCTTGACGGCAATCCATGCCAACCGGATCTGCTCCCACTCGGCCTCAGTCGGCGAGCGCCTTGTCGCTACGGCGCAGGCGGCTCGGTCGAATCCGGCGCGGTCCCAGTCCTGGACCAGGAATCCGCCCGGAACTGAGCGGACGTCGTAATCGAACAGGCCGCGGCGCGCAGGTTGGACGGCCAGGACGATCATCCCCTTGCGGCGCGCGAGCACCTCGAGGGACTCATCGAGAACCTCGGGTGCAACAACGACGTGAGTGACGATCTGCACTATGTGCTCCGCTGTCGTCCGGTCGAGCGGCCGGTTCACGGCCACGATCCCACCAAAAGCCGACGTCCTGTCGCATTCGAAGGCCCGTACGTAAGCGCGTGACAGCTCATCGGCGATCGCGAGACCGCATGGGTTCATGTGCTTGATGATTGCGACGGCCGGTTGGTCGTAGTCACTCACCAGCTGGAACGCGGCGGCGGCATCCTGGATGTTGTTGAAGCCGAGCTCCTTGCCCTGCAGCTGCTGGGCGCCGCCGAGCCCGCCTGGATCGGGGCCAAACCGGTAGAAGGCGGCGCGCTGGTGCTCGTTCTCGCCATATTTCAGCGGCCTCGCCAGGCGCCCGGCAATCGGGAGCTCTTGCGGAAAGTCCGCGTCCCGGCCGAGCAGGTAGGCCGCGATCCACGCGTCGTAGGCCGCGGTATGCGCGAACGCCTCCGCGGCGAGGCGGCGGCGCATCGTCACGTCCGGGCCACCGGCATGCAGCGTGGCGAGAACCTCGGCATAGCGCTCGGGCCGCACCACCACCACGACCGAATCGCTGTTTTTGGCCGCGGCGCGGATCATGGTCGGCCCACCGATGTCGATCTGCTCCACCGCCTCCTCGACGGTCACGCCAGGCCGCATCACGGTGTCGACAAACGGATAGAGGTTGCAGCACACGAGGTCGATCTCTTTGAGGCCGTGCTCGCGAAGAGCCTCCATGTGCTCGGGCTTGTCGCGCCGGGCCAGCAACCCCGCGTGCACACCGGGGTGAAGCGTCTTGATGCGGCCGTCCATCATCTCGGGGAACCCGGTGAGGTCGCTGACGGGCCTCGCGTCAACGGCGGCATCCAGGATCGCATTGAGGGTGCTGCCGGTTGCATACAGCTCGTAGCCAAGCCGCTGCAAGCCCCGCGCGAAAGCGCTCAGCCCAGTCTTATCGCTAACCGACAGCAGGGCTCTTGGCAAGTCGCGCCTCCATCAAACGGATCGCCTGGGGAAGTATTCGATGCTCAGCTTCGTGGACGCGCGCACGCAGCGTCTCCGGGGTGTCGCCGTCCAGCACCTCCACCTCTTCCTGGATGAGGACGGGGCCCGAGTCCAGGTCCGCCGTGACCACGTGCACGGTGGCGCCGGTCCTCTTAGCCCCGGCTTGGAGCGCCTGCTCGATCGCGTCCATTCCGCCACCGAACTCGGGCAGCAGCGATGGATGCACGTTAACGATCCGGTCTCTGAACGCTCCCACGAACGCTCCCGAATGTATGCGGTCGTAACCGGCATCGACAACCAGGTCAACGGCTTGGCCTTTGAAAAAGTCGCACATGGCGGCGTCACGCTCCTCGGCAGATGCGTAGTTTTTTTGCGGCAGCTCAGCCAGTGGAATTCCGCGCTCTCGCGCAAAGGCAGCGGCGCCACATGCCGGTCTGTTCGTCGCCACCGCGACCACGTCGAATCCGCGCTCGACAAGGTTGCGCAGGTTCGAGCCGGCGCCGGAAACCGCCACCCCCAATCTCATCGGTGAAGCTTCAGAGAATCATGACCCGATCAGGCGCTGCATGGCGGACCACCTCGCCCACGACCTGAGCGCCGGACGGCACATCGCTGCCATCCATCACCAAGACCATGCCCAGCCCCATGTTGAAGGTGCCGAGCATCTCGTCGTTCGAGACTCTGCCTCGCTTGCGCACGAGCCCGAAGATCGGTGGCTCGACCCAAGATTTTCGCTCGAGCCGCGCGCCGAGGCCTTCGGGCAGGCATCGAGGGAGGTTGCCGAGAAGTCCTCCTCCCGTGATGTGCGCGGCGCCCTTCCAGCGCATGGTGCGGAGCGGTTCAAGGTACGAGCGATGGGGCTCGAGCAGCTCCTCTCCGAGGGGACGGCCGAGCTCGGGATAGACCTTGCTCAGAGGCACGTCCTCGAACACCTTGCGGACCAGCGAGAACCCATTGGTGTGGAGCCCGCTCGACGGCAGGCCGACGATGACATCGCCTGCGCGAATTGCGTTCGGGTCCGGGCGTTGGCCCGCCTCCACCAGCCCGACGATGAACCCTGCAAGGTCGTAATCGCCCAGCGCGTACACGCCGGGCATCTCTGCTGTTTCCCCGCCAAGTAGCGCGCAGCCGGCCTTCGTGCAGGCTGCAGTCATGCCCTCGATCAGCTGGGCAAAGACGTCGGGGTCCAGATGTCCGGTTGCGAAGTAGTCAAGAAAGAAGAGGGGCCGGGCGCCGGCGGTGGCGATGTCATTGACGCAGTGATTGACGATATCGGTGCCGATTCCGCGGTGTTCGCCCGCGGCGATCGCAACCTTGATCTTGGTGCCCACCCCGTCCGCGCTCGCGGCGAGGTGGCCTCCGCCGGGCAGCGAGTACAGGCCCGCGAATGGCCCGACTCCAACCGCCACCTCTTTCCCGTGGGTCGCGGCGATCAGCGGCTTGACGCGCTCCAGAACGCGCTCGTAAGCCTCGATGTCGACGCCGGCCGCGGCGTACGACAAGCCTTCTGCAGACATCAGACCTTCGGCCTGGCCAGCATCAACGACGGCGGACCCGGGACGTGGTCGGACTTCGGCGGCATCTCGAACTGCATCTTGTCCATCTCCAGCTGTTGGGGCACGGGCACCGGGTATGAACCGTCGAAGCACGCTCGGCAGAACTCCTGGGCAGGACCGCGGCCAATGGCGCGCATGAGGCCCGGGATGGAGAGGTAATGGAGGCTGTCCGCCCCCAGGTGCTCGCGCACCTGCTCGACCGTTCGATTCGCCGCGATCAGCTCTTTTGTCGACCCGATGTCGACGCCCATGAAGCACGGATATCGCATCGGCGGGCTGGAGATCCGCATGTGGATCTCCTTGGCGCCGGCGGCGCGCAATCGTTCGATGATGCGGCGCGAGGTCGTGCCGCGGACAATCGAGTCGTCGACAGCGATGAGACGCTTGCCGCGGATCGAGCGCGGGAGAGCGTTGAGCTTGAGCATCACGCCGGCTTCGCGAAGCGTCTGGTCGGGTTGGATGAAGGTGCGGTTGATGTACCGGCTCTTGATCAACGCCTCGCGGAACGGGATTCCCGCAGCCTCGGCGTAGCCAATCGCTGCAGGCGTGCCCGAGTCGGGGAATGCGATGACCATGTCCGCGTCGACTGGCGCTTCCTTGGCGAGCTCATTGCCCATCCGGATACGGGCCTCTTCCAGCTCACAGTTCTTGAGGATCGAATCCGGCCGCGCAAAGTAGATGAACTCGAAGACGCACATCGCGTGCTTGTTCGACGTCTGGAAGGTGACGCTGTGCACGCCGTGCTCGTCCATGACCACCATCTCTCCCGGCTGCACTTCGCGCACGAAAGTCGCATGCACGGTGTCGAGAGCGCAGGTTTCCGAAGCGATCACGTGGGCCGGCTGTCCCGGCAGAGGGATGTAACCGATGCACAGCGGCCGGAAGCCATAAGGATCGCGCAACGCAATCAGTTGAGTCGGCGTGATGATCCCGCAGGAGTAGGCGCCGACCACCCGCGCAAAGGTTCGGCGAATGACCTCCTCCCACGTGCGGCCGTGCGTGTGCTCGATGAGTCGCGCCATGACCTCTGTATCGAGCGCTGTGTCGAACACCGCGCCCTGCTCCTCCAGCTGCTTGCGCAGGGCCTCGGCGTTCAGGAGGTTGCCGTTGTGGGCGATGGCACCGGGGCCGAGCCGCGGGTGATGGAAAGGAAGCGGGTGCGCGTTCTCTGCGCGGCTCGCGCCGGTGGTCGAGTAGCGCGTGTGCCCCAGCGCGAGGATCGAGCCCGGGCCCATGTCCTGGATGGTCGCAGGCGTGAACACCTGCGCGACCAGGCCCATGCCTCGATGCACGCGGACTGACGTGCCATCGGAGACTGCGATTCCCGCCGACTCCTGACCCCGATGCTGCAGCGAGAAAAGCCCGAAGTAGGTCAGGTTGGCGACATCGATCCCTCGCGATGCGCAGATGCCGAAAACGCCGCACATGGCTAGATCAAGTCTCCTTCCCAAGCTTGACGCATCTCGGCGATCGAGACTCGGAACTGGCCTTCGAACTCGATGACATCGCCGCCGGCGAGGCCGATCAATGAGATCTCGACGCGATGGCGTCGCGCCAGCGTCTGCATCTCGGGCATCGCGCGCGACGGCACGCTGACGATGAAGCGGCCAGGAGATTCGCCGAAGAAGCCAGCGTCGACGCGCACGGGGGCCTCGGGCTTCAGCGCCGGGCATCGGACCCCGACGCCACCCAACATGCAGCACTCAGCGAGTGCGACGAGCATCCCGCCCTCGGCGCAATCGTGTGCGGAGCGCAGCAGGTCGGCGCCGGCCGCTTGGAGCATGAGCTTGTGAGTCGCCTTTTCGCGGGCCAGGTCGAGCGCCGGCGGTCTGCCGGCGACAAGGTCGTGCTCGACCTTGAGGTACTCGCTGCCGCCGAGGTCGTTGTGGCTGGAACCAACCAGCAGGACGAAATCGCCTTCGTTGCGCAACCCCACCTGGAGCCTGCGCCCGTAATCGTCAATCAGACCGATCATTCCGATCACCGGCGTCGGATGGATTGGCGAGCTGCCCGAGGCGTCGTTGTACAGGCTGACGTTGCCGCTCACGATCGGTAGGTCGAGGGCGCGACACGCGTGCGCCAGGCCGGCGATTGTTTCCTCGAGCTCCCAATAGACCTCGGGCCGGTCGGGGTTCGCGAGGTTCAAGCAGTCCGTGACCGCCAGCGGCCGCGCGCCAGTGGCGACTATGTTTCGCGCCGCCTCCGCCACCGCGAGCTGCGCGCCGAGGTTCGGATCGAGGTGACAGTAGCGGCTGTTGCAATCAGTGGTCATCGCGATGCCGAGGCGCGTGCCTTTGATTCGCAGCATTGCGGCGTCGCCGCCTGGCGCGATGACTGTGGCGTCGCCGACCATGTGGTCGTAGCGCCGAAAGATGCCGCGGCGGCTGCTCAGGTTGGGGCTTGCAAGCAGCCTGAGCAGGGTGGCGCCAGGATCCACGAGGGGCGGAAGCTGGTCGAGGTCCAGCGACGGTCGAGCCGCCGGAGCAATCCCTGTGAGGCGCCGCAGAGGAGCGCCTTCAGTCAGCAGTTGGATTGGCAGCCGCGCGACCTCGTTGCGCCCATCGACAACGGTCAGGCAACCATCGGCGGTAACCTCGCCGATCACGGCCGAGGTCAGGTCCCATGCTCGGACGATCGCCTCGACCTCGGGCTCGCGCCCGCGCTCCACGACCACCAGCATCCGTTCCTGCGACTCGGACAGCATCACGTGATAGGGCGTCATGCCTTTCTCACGCCTCGGCACGAGAGAGACGTCGATGCGGGCGCCGGCTCCCGCCACGCGGCCGGCACACTCCGCCACCGATGACGTGAGCCCCGCCGCGCCGAGATCCTGGATGGCCACCACCGCGTCGGTGTGCGCGAGGTCCATGCACGCCTCGAGCAGACACTTCTCGAGGAACGGATTGCCGACCTGGACCGCGGGCCGCCGTTCAGAGCTGGCCTCATCCAGCTCGACCGAGGCGAATGAAGCTCCGTGGATGCCGTCGCGGCCGGTGTCGGCTCCGACCAGCAGCAGGCTGTTGCCGGTGCCTTCGGCGCGGGCCCGCATGAGCCGGTGCACGGGCACGAGGCCGACGCACATCGCGTTCACCAGCGGATTCTGTGCGTAGCAGTCGTCGAAATAGACCTCACCGCCCACCGTCGGGATGCCCATGCAATTTCCATAGCCCCCGATGCCCGCGACCACGCCCTCGAAGTGATGGCGCGAGGCGGGCAGCGNNTGCGACTCGATCTTGAAAACCGCGGCCCAGCCCTGTCCGACGTCGATGGCTCCTGCATTCTCGCCAGGTCCTTGTAGCACGCCCGCACCGCTGGAAGGGAGGCGGCGCAACAAGGCCTTGGAGGTCTTGTAGGAGCAGTGCTCCGACCAGAGCACCCCCAGCATTCCCAGCTCGACCTCGTTTGGCTGTCGCTGAAGCTGATCGACGATGACGCGGTACTCCTCAGATGTGAGGGCAACCTCTCGTAAACGTCGCTCGTCTATTTCTTTCTCTTCTACTTTCAAGAAACCAGGACTCGCATCGCGGCTTCGGCGACCGAGCGGAACAGCTTGAGGCCGTCGGTGCCACCGAGCTCGGCCTCCGAACAGCGCTCAGGGTGGGGCATCATCCCAAGCACGTTACCGCGCTTGTTGACGATGCCGGCGATGTTGTGCAGCGACCCATTCGGGTTGGCGCTTGCGACTACGTCTCCTTTCGCATCGCAGTAGCGGAACACGACCTGGCCGCTCTGCTCCAGACGCGACAGCGTGGCGGGGTCGGCGAAATAGCTGCCCTCGCCATGCGAGATCGGAACGCTGATCACCTCGCGGTCTGTGCACTGCGAGGTGAAAGCAAGATCGTTGCGCTCGACCAACAGGTTCGTCCACTCGCACCGGAACTCAAGTGATGCGTTGCGAGTCAACGCCCCGGGCAGGAGTCCCGCCTCGCACAGGATCTGGAAACCGTTGCAGATTCCCCACACGAGCCCGCCGCGGTCCGCGAACTCCCCCACCTTTTCCATGATCGGTGCGAAGCGCGCGACTGCGCCGGTTCGGAGGTAGTCGCCGTAGGC
>PLYD01000006.1 GCA_003151665.1 Candidatus Dormiibacterota bacterium | reverse complement strand
CTCTTCGAGCACGCGGATCCGCGCTTGGGCCTGCACCCTGACTGGGGCAGCTCGATCTTCAACTACGGGCGCAACGAGGTCCGGGGGTTCTTGATGAGCAGCGCTCTGTGCTGGCTCAACCTGTATCACGCGGACGGCTTGCGAGTCGACGGCGTGGCTTCGATGCTTTATCTCGACTACTCGCGCAAGCAGGGGGAATGGATCCCCAACAAGTTCGGCGGGCGCGAGAACCTCGAGGCGGTCGATTTCCTGCGCCGCTTCAACATCGAGGTCTACAAGGAGCAACCCCATACGCAGACGATCGCGGAGGAGTCAACGTCGTGGCCGATGGTGTCGCGCCCGACTTATCTTGGCGGCCTTGGGTTCGGCATGAAGTGGGATATGGGCTGGATGCACGACACCCTGAAGTACATGTCGGAGGACCCCGTCCACCGCAAGTTCCATCACAACGACCTGACATTCCGAATGCTCTACGCCTTCAACGAGAACTTCATGCTCCCGCTGTCGCACGACGAGGTCGTGCACGGCAAGGGATCGCTGATCAAGAAGATGCCCGGGGACGAGTGGCAGAAGTTCGCCAACATGCGCCTGCTGTTCGCGTGGATGTACGCGCAGCCTGGAAAGAAGCTGCTTTTCATGGGCAATGAGTTCGGGCAGTGGGACGAGTGGGACGTGGAGAGCAGCCTCGACTGGCACCTACTGAACTACGCGCCGCACGCAGGCCTGAGCCATTGGGTCGGTGACCTCAACCGCGTGCTCCGTGAGGAGAACGCCTTGCACGAGATCGACTTCGACCCGGCGGGCTTCAGCTGGATCGACGCCAGCGACAACGAGCAGAGCGTGGTGAGCGTACTGCGGAAGGGGTCGGCGCCAAGCGATCTCTTGATCGCGGCATTCAACTTCACGCCCGTACCGCGGCACAACTACCAGATCGGGGCGCCGCTGGGCGGCCACTGGCGGGAGCTGCTCAACAGCGATGCACCCATGTATGGGGGTAGTGGACAGGGCAATCTCGGCGGGGTTGATGCATCACCGGTCGGCCGTCACGGCCACCTTCACAGCGTGACCCTGACGCTCCCGCCGCTGGGAGCGATATTCCTCAAACCGGGGGAGTAACCGGCAAGAGGCGCTAAGCCCGCGCGGCGCCCGGCCCGGGATCCGACCATTCGTGCCCTTTTGGCTGCACATTTGCGGGCGCCAGTGGCATTCGTGCCCTTTTGGCTGGGTTTATTAGCGCTTTGCGAGGGCGTGCCGGACCTGCATCGCGACCGTGTCGGGCGCGGCGTACACGTCGGCTGCGGTGAAGCGAAGCAGGCGATAGCCGGCGCCGACCAGTCCGTTTTGGCGGCGGTTGTCTTCCACCATTCGATCGCGATGAGTCCCGCCGTCGAATTCGATTGCCAAGCGGTGACGCGGATAGACCAGGTCGGGGCGCCCTAAGAAGTTGCCTCGATCGTCATGGATGGAAACCTGAACCTCCGGCCGCGGCAGTCTTGCACGCACGAGCAGCATCCGCAGGCGGGTCTCCATTGCGGACTCGGCGTCTGGCTCGGCCAGGTCGAGAGCACGCCTAAGCCTCGCGATGCCTTTGGTCCCCGGATGGTCTGCCACGTAATCGCGTAGCTCTTCCATCGACACGAGCCCGGCATGGAGGAACAGGTCCGCGGCGACGACTCCTTCGATGAGCGGACCTCTTCCGCCGAGGTCTACCGTCGTGCGCAGTGTTGAAGTAGTCGGCAGGCGGCGCCGCAGCACTATCTCGTCCTTGGCCAGGGCAGCTCGACAAACGGCGGCGCCGGCGCGGCGGCCGCTGCCTAGAGGCTCGGGGATAGTTACCTCGATCGGATCACAGGGCCGGACATCAAGTCCGTGTAGCCAGGCTGCGGTGAGCCCGGAAAATGCGGCGCCGGAAGGAAGTCGGCGAGCCACTCCCATCAGCATCAGCTGGGGGCTTTCTTTCAGGCCTGCCCAGTGGTAGACGCCGGCTCCAAGACGTCGATAGGACGCTCCACGCAACTGGCCACGCGTGACACCCACGCGGTGAGCGTCGGCAGACTTGAACGGCCCGGTCCTGAGGGCGGCCGGAACTCTGATCGGCACAGCAGTAGGTTCGCCAACTGTGCCTAGTAGGACAACGCTGGTCGTTAAGCACGACCATGTGTGCCCTTTTGGCGGCACATTCGCGGATGGAGCCGCCATTCGCGCCCTTTTGGCTGTTTCCGACGCGCGCCCTTTTGGTCGGTCGGTGGGTCGCTAGAGCGGGGCGGTCGACAGGCGGGTCACCAGGTTCACACCCACCAGGGTGGTTCGCGGCGGCCCTTTCAGCTTGTGCTCGATGCGATCGGCGATGGCTGCGATGCCGAGCCGGGCCAGCTCGTCTCGTGGTTGGGCCACGGTGGTCAGTGAGATGCGGGCCAACCCCGCCATCGGCACGTCGTCGAACCCTACGATCGACAAGTCGTGAGGAACCCTGAGCGCCACGCGGTCCGCGAACTCCTGCAGCGCGATGGCGGCCACGTCATTGGACGCGAACACTGCAGTGATCCGATCGGGCCCATTGAAAACATCGACCAACTTCCGGTCTATGCCATCGACCGAAGCATGGTCGGAAGGCGGCGACCAGCTGATCCGCACTTCCGGTCCGAGACCCGCTTCAGCCAGCGCTTCTCGATAGCCCTCCCAGCGAGACACATCCGACCTGTCCTCCAGCTCGGGAATCGCGACAAAGGCGATGCGTCGATGGCCGGCGTCAACAAGGTGCCTCGTGCCCAGCTTGGCTCCCCGAACGTTGTCGACGGACACCACGTCGCCCCACTCCTCATGGCAGCCGATGAACACGACAGGCACCTGGTGCTGGAGGGTTTCACGCATCGTCCGCGAGTCTCCTGAGAAGGTCAGGAATACGATGCCCGCAACCCTGTACTCGAGGAGCGTTTCGACTCCTGCGATCTCGCTCTTGCTGTCACCTTCCGTGTTGCAGAACATGGCCGTGTAGCCTCGCGCGGCGGCGTGCCTCTCGACGAGCTTGGCCATCTCCGCGAAGAACGGGTTCGCGAGGTCTCCGACCACGACGCCGAGGATGTTGGTGCGTTGCTGGACGAGCTGGCGGGCCAGGACGTTCGGTCGATAACCGAGCTGGTCGATGGCCGCCCGCACGCGCCGCCGCGTCGATTCGGACACGCCCGGAAAGTCGCGGACGACATTCGACACCGTCGATTTCGAGACCCCGGCGTGGGATGCCACGTCAAGAATCGTGGGTGGCTTTCGAGCTGCCGGAATTGAATCCTGACTCGCTGCCATGGGAGGCAATGTTATTCGGCGTTGGAACGTTCTGGAGGGAGCTATTCCAGTTGCCAGCGGTGGTCAGGATCTGTGGTCACCAGCCAGCGGCGATGCGGGCCGGCCATCACGTTGAGGTAATAAAGGTCGTAGCCAGGCCCCGCAGCCACCGGGTGATAGCCACGAGGCACAAGCACGACGTCTCCATCGCGCACCTGCAGCGCTTCATTCAGCGAGCGATCGTCCGTATAGACAAGCTGTACGCCGAAGCCATCACTCCGCGCCGTGCGGTGGTAGTAGGTCTCCTCGAGGTAGCTCTCGCGCGGCAGGTCGTCGGTATCGTGCTTGTGGGGTGGATAGCTCGACCAGTTGCCGCCAGACGTCAGCACCTCGGTCACGAGCAGGGATTCTGCCGGCCGATCCTCCATAAGGATGTTGTGGATCGTTCGCTCAGTCCGCCCAGACCCGCGCTTGAAAGGGTGGATGTCACTGGCCGAGATTCGCGCGGCTTCGGCGCCCTTCGCCGCCGGCGCCCAGCACAGGGCGACCTCGCATTGGTCGCTTGCGCCCGTGACTAGGAGCGTGCCGCCGGGTGGCACGTAAACCGCATCCGGTGTACCGCTGAACACCGACAGTCTGGAGCCAACCCCCTCCCACTCACGATCGCCGCAGGCGACGTCAGCGCGACCCGACAGGATGACGAGGCACGCTTCACGGCCGTCAGTGGCCCGGGACATGGCGGCGCCGCGTGCGAGCCTGAACACCTCGAACCCCACGTACGACCAGCCCGCCGCCTCCGGTGTCACCGAAACCAGCAGACCGTCGAGGTCCGGCGCGGGCCGGCTCGGCACCAGCAGGCCTGACGCCTTCATATGAGCCAGCGCCGGCGAGCCATGTCGCGTTCGTGCTCCCGTCGGGCTTTCTGAATTTCGCCGGACTCTGAGACCTCGGCCACCGGAACCTCCCACCAGCTCTCATAGTTGGGCACGCTTTCGTAGCGGTCGGCCGGCACGTGGATCACGACCGTCTGTTCGATCGCCTTCGCCTCCGTCAACGCGTCTCGGAGCTCCTCCACGTTGCGTGCGCGGATCACGTGCGCACCCAGGCCTTGAGCATTCAATGCCAGGTCGACCGGCAGAGATTTTCCGTCGCGACCTCCGGAATCGTCCCCAAGAGATCCATCGCTGCGATAGCGATATCGCGTGCCGAAGCCGGCCGTGCCCTTCGATCTCGACAGTCCGCCGATAGACGCATAGCCCTCGTTGTCCACCAGCACCACTGTCAGCTTGAGTCCCTCCTGGATCGAGGTGACGATCTCCTGCGCCATCATCAGATAGGAGCCGTCGCCGACCAGGACATACACCTCGCGCCCGGGGTCGGCCAGCTTGACGCCCAGACCCCCCGCGATTTCGTAGCCCATGGTGGAGTACCCGTACTCGACGTGATAGCCCTTCTCGTCGCGCGTGCGCCAGAGTTTGTGGAGGTCCCCCGGGATCGAGCCGGCGGCACACACGACGACGTCATGCGGCCCGGAAAGCTCGTTCACCGCTCCAATGACCTCTGATTGAGCGGGCAGGCCGTTATGTCCGAGGTGATACAGGCGAGACACCTCGTCGTCCCATTCCGCGTTCAGCTTCGTACAGAGCTGGCGGTGATCGGGCGCTACCGCCCAGCCGTCCAGGCGCTCGGCCAAGACCTCGAGCGTCGCCCGGGCATCGCCAGTGAGCGAAAGCCCACCCAGCTTGTGGCTGTCGGCGTCGGCGATGTTGATGTTGATGAAGCGCACCCCTGGATCCTGGAACGCGGTCTTCGAGGCGGTCGTGAAGTCGCTGTAGCGCGTGCCCACACCGATCACCAGGTCCGCCTGCGCCGCCGTGCGGTTGGCTGCGAACGTGCCGGTGGCGCCGATACCGCCCATCGCGCTCGGATGGTCGAACGGTAATGAGCCTTTTCCCGCCTGGGTCTCACCGACTGGGATTCCAGTGCCCTCCACCAGCAGGCGCAGGGCAGCCGTCGCCTCGGAGTAGATCACTCCGCCACCAGCGATGATCAGAGGTCTTTTCGAGGCACGGATGATCGCGAGGGCCCGATCGAGAGCGCTCTCGTCGGGAAGTGGCCGGCCGATGTGCCAGACACGGTCCTCGAGGAACTCTGCCGGGTAGTCGAACGCCTCAACCTGTACGTCCTGCGGCAAGGCGAGCATCACCGCCCCCATGTCAGCCTGGCTGGTCAGCACGCGCATGGCCGAGAGTGCCGCGGGCACGAGCTGCTCCGGCCGTTGGATCCGATCCCAGTACCGGCAGACGGGCTGGAAGCAGTCGTTGACGCTCAGGTCTCCTCGGCCCGGGGACTCCAGCTGCTGCAAGACAGGGTCAGGGCGCCGCGACGCAAAGACGTCACCCGGCAGCAGCAGCACGGGCACCCGGTTGATGGTCGCGGCGGCAGCGCCTGTCAGCATGTTGGTTGCGCCCGGGCCGATCGAGGTCGTGCAAACGAGCGCGGCGAGACGGTTTCGCATCCTGGCGAAGGCGGCCGCGGTGTGAACCATGCCTTGCTCATTGCGAGCCTGGTAGTAGGTGAGGAGCTCTGGATGCTCCGCCAGAGCCTGACCGATGCCGGTGACGTTGCCGTGGCCGAAGATCCCAAAGCAGCCTTCGAAGAATCGATGCTCGTGGCCGTCGCGTTCAAGCCTCTGCACCGAAAGGAATCGCACCAGCGC